>JBJOHQ010000098.1:0-13914 GCA_046047595.1 Planctomycetota bacterium
GGAGGCGGCATCGAATGCTACGATCCGACATGGCAAGGCACCAACGGCGAGCAATGCTGCGGATTCCTCATGGCTCTAAACGAGAGGCTCGTGGCCTGCTACGACGATTGGCTCTCTCGGATCTTCAGCCGCTGCCTACCCGCAGCAGCTCTTGGTGGATTCGCCACGTTCAAGTACTGCATCTCTACATGTGCACCCTTGCCGCCACCCGCCAACGCCTCCTGTGCCTCAGCGTGTGTCGGGATAGCAGGTTTGGTGGGTCTCGAAGCCTTCCTCGTCTGCAAGATGGCGATTGAAGCAGAGTACAATTCTTGCATCAGAAGAGAGAAGTCACAGTACTTCACCGACCTCACAAACAGCGGATGCGAGATCCGTAGGCCTGAAACCGCCGACTACGGAACCACCCGATGAACCGACTCACCACCCCATACGTGATCGGGCTGATAGCAGTCAGCCTCGCCCTCTGCATCGCTGCCGTGGCAGCCCTCGAGGCGTTCACCACCACCGAGTGGATGCAGGAGAACCGTCACATCATCACCACCATCGTCGGAGCATCCATCGTCGCACCGTGGCTCGTTGCCTTTGTGCAGATCCGCCATCCTGACCGAAAGTAAGGGAAGGGGAACTGTGACGACGAAGACCCTTGTCGTCATTTGAGCGCTCGCGGCTGGCGGGCTGCTGAAGTTGCACCTTGGACCTCCGCACGAAGCGTGGACACTTCCATGGGAGGTGTTCACCGATCGTGTGGAGGTCCAACCGTGCCTCGCGCCCTCGCTCTGGCGTAATCCACGCCAAAGGTAGCCGCCGCAGCGGCGACCGCGACTACAAGCAACATGCCAGTGCCCTGAGGATTCACTCCGAAGGGCACAACCAGAGGGAGCCGCCGCCGCGGCGACCGCCAAGCAACGCGGCGAACGCAAAGGTCGAAACTCACTCAGTCGCAAGCAACGTCTTCAGCGCCGCGCCAGGATCTGGCTGCTTCATCAGATGCTCGCCGACAAGCACAATGTGAATGCCGTGCGCACGCAGCCGAGCGAGATCTTCCGGCGTGCGAATGCCCGACTCGCTCACCAAGATGCTCGTGTCATCAAGCATTTCCGCGAGTCGCATCGAGTGCTCAATCGATGTCTTCATGGTGCGAAGATCACGATTGTTGATTCCGAGCAGTGAATAACTGCGATGTGGGAATCCCACGATGTTGACCGAGCTCAAGAGATGCTCGACATCATGCACTTCGAGTAGCGTCGTCATTCCGAGTTCGGTTGCGAGAATCTGGAAGTCAATGATGTCGCGCTCTTCGAGTGCCTCCGCGATGAGCAAGATGGCATCGGCGCCCGCCGCGCGCGACTCCCAGATTTGATAGATGTCGACGATGAAGTCTTTGCGTAAGACAGGCAGCGGCATCGCGTCGCGAATCGCGTGGATGTACTCGAGTTTGCCGCCGAAATACTCTTCATCGGTCAGGCAAGAAATCGCTGCCGCGCCATTCGCGTAATACGCCTTCGCGATCGCCACCGGATCAAAGTCCTCGCGAATCACACCCGCCGACGGGCTCTTTCGCTTGATCTCGGCAATCGCATGGGTGCTGTTTGGATGGCGACGATCGACCACCGCCTGAAAGAAGTTTCGCGGTCGGCCAAGTTCGCCAATCCGCTCTTTCAGCGCTTCGACCGGAACGGCTTCCTTTGCTCGCGCGACCTCGACCGTCTTGCGCGCGAGAATGTCTTTGAGAACTGGAACCATGGGAACTCGAAGGATCGACAACGAAGGGTTGGGGCAGCCGCGAGTTCGCACCATACACCACGAAGTTCTGCGGAAACCGGCGCGGGATCGTACCTTGCTCTCATGATCGTCACGGCGAGCGTGCTTCTTCAGTCAACCACACAAGCGGCTACAGAGGCGGCCACACAGGCGGCTACAGAGGCGGCCGCGCTTTCCAACACGCTTGGCGGCGAACCCTCGTCTCTTTCCTCGACTGCCGAGGCGAGCGGCAACGTCTTGCTCGAAGTCGCCGTCCTCGCAATTGCCGCGATCGCGGCCATCGCAGCATGTTGGCGCTGGCGATTTCTCACGGTGCCATCGGAGGCGGCTGGTCGAATTCCCGTCGATCCGCCGATGGGCGCGCTCGCCATGCTGTCGATCTATGTGCTCGGAATCATCTGTGCGTCGGTGGTTTCTGGCGTTTTGCCGGAATCGACGCGCAGTGATCCAGACTGGTCGCGACTTCTCCTCGGCGTCCTCGCAAACGCATTCCAATGCGTTGGCGCAATCGGCTTCCTCGCTTCACGACTTGCGGTCCATGGGCCGCGCGCAAGCGCAACAACCTCGCGTGCCCTGAAAGAAGGCGCCATCGGCTTCGTCGTTGTCGTGCCGCTCGTCTTTGCAGTCGCCGCGATACTCGGCGTCTTGCTGCCAGTCTTCGGACTTCCGAAAGCACCCGAAGTTTCACACCAGACTTTGGAGATTCTCCGAGCAAAAGCGAACACTTTGTTTACGTGGACAACGCTCGCGCACGTCGTTGTGCTCGTTCCACTCGCAGAGGAACTGCTTTGGCGCGGGTTGATGCAACCGTCGATGCGCGCCGTCGGGCTTCCGCCAATGGCTGCGATTCTCGCGACTTCCGTACTTTTCGCGGCGATTCACTGGACGAGCATCCCCGACGCAGGTCGCGTCACTGGTCTTGCGATGCTGGTCCTGTTGTCGACTGCGCTCGGGATCTTGCGTGATCGAACAGGCGGAGTCCTCGCGCCCGCGCTCGCGCACGGGCTCTTTAACGCGATGAATGTCGCGATGGCTCTGCGCGCATAGGTTGTTCCTGATCGACGGCTCGTGACCTGCGCGAAACCCGCAGTTTCCCGTATCTTCTCGCGTTCCATGAGCTCAATCGACGCCATCGCTGGAAAGCCGCGCATTCTCACGGGCGACACGCCCACCGGACAACTTCACCTTGGTCACTGGGTGGGAAGCGTCAAGCGTCGCGTGGAGTTGCAGCACTCGCATGACTGCTACTTCATCATCGCGAACATGCACGCGTACACAACGCGTCTCGCGAAGAGCGAAGACATTCGACGCGACTCGATCGCCATCGTGCGCGATTACCTCGCGATGGGCATCGACCCTGAGAAGACCACAATCTTCCTTCAGAGCGAAATCCCCGCGATCGCGGAGCTCACGTTCCTTTTCGCGATGCTGCTTCCCTTCAATCGCGTGATGCGCAATCCGACGCTGAAGACGGAAATCGAAGTAAAGGGCCTCGGCGAGTCGTATTCGTTTGGATTCCCGCTCTACGCAGTTGGGCAAACCGCGGACATTCTTGCGTTCCGACCAGTCGGCGTTCCTGTCGGTGAAGATCAAGTTCCACACCTCGAACTCACGCGCGAAGTCGCGCGGCGATTCAACCAAATCTTCTGCGGCGTCGATGAGCACGCGGAAGATGAAGATCACTCGAAACTCGGCGGCGTGTTTCCGATCCCGCACGCCGATGTCGGAGTTGTCGGTCGACTTGCTGGTATCGACGGCGTGAACAAGATGTCGAAGTCGCTGAACAACGCGATTTTCGTCGCGGATGACGCAAAGGAAGTTGAGAAGAAGGTGAAGAAGATTTTCACCGGACGTCAGAGTCCGACAGAACCAGGCGACATCAACAATGTGCTTTTCCAATACGTGCGCACCTTCATCAAAGATGAAGCGCGCGTGAAGGAACTTGAAGAGAAGTACGCCAAGGGCGACAACATCGGTGATGGCCACGTGAAGCTTGAAGTTGCGGCCGCGATCAACGAGTTGCTCGCACCAATGCGCGAGCGCCGCGCGAAGTATGAAGGTCGCGACGATCTTGTCCTTGAGATTCTGAAGGCTGGCTGCGAGCGCGCGAACAAGGTGGCGGAGGCAACGCTTGAACGCGTGAAAGCGCACGCAAACCTCGTGCACTGGCCGCGACACGTGCGATATGTCTAATTGTTGCGGTCGCCGCTGCGGCGGCTCCCTCTGGTTGTGCCCTTCGGAGTGAATCCTCAGGGCACTGGGTTGTTGTTTGTGCTTGCGGTCGCCGCTGCGGCGGCGACCTTTGGCGTGAATCGCGCGAGAGCGAGCAAGTTGCGAAGCAAGTTGCGAGCGCTCAAAGTCGACGCGGTCGCTGCTGCGGCGGCTCCCTCTGGCGTACTCCACGCCAAAGCGAGCGAGAGCGGCGGACGCGGCGAAGCCGCCCCGCCGCCAGTCGCGAGCGCTCAAAATCGTTACGACACGAGGAAGAAGCGCCCCACCGTCACCGCAAATGGCTTTCCTTCGCGCTCGAACATGAAGTGACCTTCCATCGTTCCCCACGAGGTCAGCATCGGACAGTAACTCGTGTATTCGAAACTATCGCCAGGCCCGAGTTCTGGGTGCTCACCCACAACGCCTGGCCCCTCGACAACGCGCTCGTCGCCATCGGCATCCACGATGCGCCAATGACGCGTCGCGAGTCGCACACGCTGCGTGCCGCCGTTCTCGATGGCAATGTGGTAACTGAAGAGATAGCGCCCATCCGCTGGCGACGATTGCGACGCGATGAACGCAGGGCGCACGACAACGCGAACGCCTTCGGTCGTGACATCAGAACCATGCTTCGAGACGGCAGTCTTCGTGGCCATAAGCGGAGCATAGCCCACAACCCTGCGCGCGATCACATCAAGTGCGTGTCGTCGTTACGATCGCCATTCCATGATGCGCCTGCCCAACCCACCTACTGTTGCGATCATCGGCGCCACTGGCGCCGTTGGACGCGAGATGCTCGCGATTCTGGAAGAGCGATCGTTCCCCGTGCGCGCACTGCGCCTCTTCGCATCGCCACGTTCGGTTGGTACGCGCATCACATTTCGCAACGAAGTAGTCACATGCGAAGCGCTTGAGAACACCACCGCTCCTGATCTTGCCTCGATCAATCTCGCGCTTTTCTCGGCAGGCAAAGGCATTTCGAAAGAGTGGGCGCCGCGACTTTGCGATATCGGCGCACTCGTCGTCGACAACTCGAGCGCGTTTCGCGCCGATCCTGCATGTCCACTTGTGGTGCCCGAAGTGAATCCGCACGCGCTCGAATCGCTTGATGGACCGGCGATTATCGCAAACCCAAATTGTTCGACGATTCTAGCGCTCGTCGCGGTCACGCCACTTCATCGCGCCATCGGTGTCGAGCGCATGGTCGCGGCGACGTACCAGGCTGCGTCGGGTGCAGGAGCATCGGCGATGGCGGAGCTTGAGTCGCAAGCACATGCGTTCGCGGCGAATCAGCCGTTCGATACGCGCATTTTCGGACGCCAATATCTCTTCAACGTGTTCAGTCACAACTCAGCGATCGGCGACGATGGTTACAACGAGGAAGAACGCAAACTGCTCACGGAAACGCGGCGAATGTGGGAGTCGCCCACGGTGCGTGTTTCCGCCACATGCGTCCGTGTTCCCACGCTTCGCGCGCACGCAGAAGCGCTGCATCTTGAGTTTGCGCGCCCGACGAGTGAGTCTGAGATCCGTGCGCTTCTCTCGCGCGCGCCTGGCGTTCGCATTGTCGATGACCGCGCGGCCAATCGCTTCCCAGAGCCACTTGATGCTGCAGGCCGCGACGATGTGCTCGTCGGCCGCATTCGGATGGATCCCAGTGTTCCGAACGATCGTGGTGCCGCGCTCTTTCTCTGCGGCGATCAGATTCGCAAAGGCGCTGCGCTCAACGCGATTCAGATCGCCGAACGATTCCTCTGACTACACATCCGAAAAGGTCCGTCGACATCTCGATCAACCTAGGCCACGCCAGTCCGCAAGAGATGCGTCCGCGCGCTGCAAACTTCACCTGTTCGACCGCAGCCGCAGCGCGAGTTTCATGCGATGAGCCGCCGGATAATCACGGTTGGACCCGCAGCAGCGTGTGACTGAGTCCGCAGACGCGTGTATAGTGCCGCGCACACCGATGGGGATTGGTGTAACGGTAGCACAAGTGATTCTGGTTCACTTTGTCCTAGTTCGAATCTAGGATCCCCAGTTGCAACGCGCGACATTCAACGCGCACGCTGATCGAAGCGAAATCGAACGAAACGAAGACGGACCCAAGCGGGTCCGTTGTTCGTTTTGAGTTGATCAATACGCATCGCAGGGTGACATGCATCACCAACGCCCCGCGCTCTCAGCGCCCTTCCGGCCGCGGGAATTGCACGCTGCGAACACCACGAAGCCAGACCGCAGGAGATCCATCCGCAGGCTCAAACCACGCAACCAGATCGACACTTTCGACTGGCAGTGCGTCGCTTCCGCGATTCGCAAGCAGCGAGAGTGTGAACTCATGGCACGGCCCCGCGAGCGCCAGCGAGCGCGCGAGCGAGACGGACTCTGACGCGAACGTCCACGTGCGCAACGGTGCTGCGCCGGGTGCCTCCGCATTCCCCGCTTCACCGAGTCGATAGATCGCGAAGTGAAACGCACCATCCGCGAAGATTGGCGAGGGATGCGGACGCGCGAAGAGATACGCCGTCACCTGCAGCGAGTCTGGAAGAAGATTTCCGTCGGTATCTGCGGGCTTTGGCGCAAACGTGATCGCCATCGCATTCGGCTTCGCACCTTGCGGCGCGCTCGGCGCTTCCGTCGGCTTCGGCGCAGCGCGTGCACCATCAGATGTCGTCACTGTCGTTTCGCAGGCTGTCAGCGCAAACGACACCGAGGCGAACGCAATTGCGTGGCTCAGGCGACGCAACGCGTGGATCGGAGAACGTTCTGAACGAACCAATTTCACTTCGGCTCCTTCGACGCATCCGTATCTTCTGGCACAACTTCGTTGGTCGTTTGACCTGACGCATCGCGTGCGGCACCACCGATGTTAATGCTCGCACCTTGCAATTCGCCCTTGCGAATCTGCTCAAGCAATTCAGGCGGCAGCGTGAGTTTGCGAATTCCCTGCTCGCTCAGCACGCTCGCCGCATCGCCGCCACCTTGCGCTGGCGAACGAACAACATGCGGCGTGAGAACAATGAGCAACTCCGTCTTCGACGAGTTCTCTTGGAACTGTCGGAACAGTGCGCCCAACACCGGGATGTCACCAAGAAGCGGAATCTTCTTATCGACGCGTTCAAAGCGATCGCTGATGAGTCCGCCGATCACGACGGTTTGTCCGTCCTTCACGGTGACGGTCGTATTCGCCTTGCGGCGCGTAATGACCGGACTGTTGAAGTTCTCCGAGATCTGCGTGGTTTGCAGCGAGAGTCGTGAGATTTCCGGCTCAATCGCCATGCGCACAAAACCCTCAGGATTGATCGAGGGTGTCACGCGCAACAAGATGCCAATGTCTTCCGGCGTAACGCTCGACTGCTGTCCCGCGCTGGAGAAACTCACGGCATCTGGCAGACGCACGGTTTCACCAACTTGAATGAAGCCTTCAGAGTTGTTCTCCACCATCACCGAGGGATTCGAAAGCACTTGCACGCGGCTTTGCGATGCGAGCGCGTTGATGAGCAGTTCGAAATCTTCCGCACCGATCGCAACGTTTGGCGTTCCCGAGTTTGAGAAGAGTGATCCAAGCAGCTGATTTCCTGTGCGACCACCGATGCCCGGAAGATTGCCCATACCCGCTGCGACCGCGTAGTCGCCGAATCGCGCGCGACCAAACTCAGGTCCAAGCGACTCTGCTGAATCAAGACTCACCTCAGCGAGCAGAACTTGGATCAACACTTGCGGCGGATCCACATCGAGTTCATTGATGATGGTGCGGACTTTCTCGAGGTACTTCGGGCTCGCGTTCACGAGCACTGTGTTCGACTTCTGATCCCCAACGACCGTCACTTCGCGCTCGAGCAACTTCGACGCGCTGGGAAGTTCTTCGGTCGAAAGCGTCTCAAGAATCTTGCGCTGATCTTCGCTGACGAATTCATTTACGACGCGCGCAACTTCTGTCGCCGTCGCATTCTTGAGCTTGTACACAAACGTGTCGCGCGCGTTTGCCTCCTGCGCATCGAGCTCGTTGACAACCTTCTCAACGAGATCGAGATAGTTCGGCGTTCCCGAGACAAGCAGCGAGTTCGTGCGATCGTCCACGGTGATCGAGAGTTGCTGACGATCATCGGGAACCAGCGTCAAATCTGATCCGAGTGTTCCAGCCGCCGCGATACCCGCTGGAGCAGTTGGCGCTTCACCACTCGCGACACTCGCGTCGCCCTCTTCGCGTGGCTTCAACACGTAGAGGTTGCCCGACTGACGCAAGTTGAAGAGTTCCTTCAAGATTCGCGCCATCGAATCGGCGTCTGCGTTGGTGAGTTTGAAGATGCGAATGTTCTGCGATCCCGATGTCGAACCATCGAGATCTTTGATCATCTTCTCGATCAAGGCCATCGACTCGCGTGGCGCTTTCACGATGACCGTATTGGTGCGAATGTCAGGCGTGAGCGAAATCGACTGCCGCGTCGCCGCGGAGATTTCCATCTCTACCTCGGTGCCTGTCCCGTCGCCTCCGCCATCAATCTCGCGCAGGTACTTCAACACCGTCGCTTGTTGCTGGTTACGCCCAGCGAGCGAACCACCCGACAAAATGCTTTGAATCAGACCGACCGTCTCTTGCACATTCGCGCCCTGCAGCGGGATGTACTTGATCTCAACAACCGTCTGCGGCTTTGCACCGTCGAGTTGCGCCACGAGCCGGCGAATCGCTGCAACGTCTGCTTCCGGTCCACTTGCAACGACTGCGTTGAGTCGTGCGTCGGCCGACACATTGACCGTGTTGTCACCGCGACGACGATTCTCTTCCGCGACGTACATCTCATCGAGCATGCGAACCATGTCGACCGCTGTCGTCTTCGCGAGAATGATCACTTCGAACGGCTTGTCAGTGAGTTGTTCCTTGGCGGCCTTCGCCAAGAGTTCAACAAGACCTTTGACGACCTCGAGGTTCTCTTCGCTCGATGCAACGATCAGCGAATTCGACGCGACATCTGGCGCAACCGAAACCGCGTCGGATGGCGTCTGCGATGTCCCGAGCGACGTCGCTCGATCACGCATCAACTGTTGAATGCGTGGCGCGATGGTTTCGGCACGCGCTGCTGCGAGCGGAAGCACATGGACGCCCACCGCAGGATTCGAAGGAATCTCTTCGAGGCGCGCGGCGATTTGCCGCACGAGCGCAGCATCTTCGGGGCCACCCGCAACCAAGAGCGCATTCGTTCGTGGATCGGGAAGAACCAGTGGTTTCACACGCTTCGCGACTTCGGGTGAGAGCTCCGCAAAGCGTCGATCGAGAATCTGCTTGATCGCCGCCGCAAGACGCTCGATGTTCGCCTTACCAACAGGAACAACTTCAACACCCGATTCTTCGAGTGACTCGGACACGTCGAGATCTGCAACGAGCGAACGTACGACATCGAATGCGTCAGCGCCCGCCGCAACGAGCAGTTGATTCGTGCGGTCATCGGCCGCAATCGTCGTCCGCTCGAGATCTGCGGTCTCAGGATTCGCTCGCTTCAAGCGATCGACGCGCGCATCCATCATGCGCTGCAAGATCGCCGCGAGTCGTGGGGCGCTGGCGTTCTTGAGTTCGATGGTGCGAATCTCGCGAATATCCGGCGCGACCTTCTGATCGAGACTCTTCAAGAGCTCTTCGATGACTGCGAAACTCCGCGCACTCGTTGAAACGACAATCGAATTCAGGCGTTCGTCGGGAATGACACGCACACGGTCTTCGGCGCGAATGGTCTTCGCAGCGAATTGCTGATCGAAGAGTTGCACGAGCAGCGGCCCGATGCGAGATGCACTTGCATTTTCAAGTGGGTAGATCCGCACGAGCGCGCCTGGCGCGGCGGCCTCCGTGTCGAGGCTCTTGAGGAGCTCGCTCACGATCTCAAGATTCTGCGTACTCCCCACGAGAACAAGCGAATTGGTCGTCGTGTCTGGACGGATGACCAGCTGCGTAAACGGAACAAAGACATCGCTTTCAATTGCTGCTGCATCTTCACCGGCAGCACTTGCGCGCGCCATGCGAATGCGCCCGACTTGCTTCTGCAACGGCGAACTCTCTGGGAGCTTCGTCGATCCCTCGACAAGAATGGAGCGCAGCATCTCAGCAACCGCGCCTGCGTCGGCGTAGCGGAGTTTCACAATGCGCGGCTCAATCCAACCAACGGCAACCTGCGAATCGAGTCGCTCGCGCAGTACGTCGACCATCGCGACAGCTTCTTCCTTGCCCGCGACGACCACCGTATTCGTTCGATCATCGACCGTGATCGCGATGTCCTGCGCAAGCGCTTCACCTGTCGCGCCGCCCGCTTGCGCTTTCACCTGCGTTCCCTGCAGAACGCCGATCTGCTTTCCTTGCGTGAAGAGTTCACGCACGACACGCGCAAACTGTGTCGCCTGAATGTTCGACAACGGGAACACGCGAACCACCGCGGCGTCTGTCACTGGAAGAGTGTCGAAGAGTCGAGCAGCTTCCTCGAGCGCACGCACGTTGTCGGCGGTCGACGCAAGAACAAGCGAGTTACTCGTCGCGTCCGCGAGAATCTTGACAGGCTTCTGAAGATCAAGCGCGATCGGTGCCGACGCGCCGTCCGGCTGGATACGCAATCGTCGCACTTGTTCTTGCAGTGCGCGCGCTAGGTCGCCTTGCTTTGCTCCCGCCGCAGCTGGAGTGGCTGCCTGCGCGACCATCGCATTGAGCGTCGCGGCGATGCTCGTCGCAGCAGCGTTCTTCATGCGCACGACGCGCACTTCTGCATCCGCGCCTGGCGGATCCGTGTCAATCGACTTGAGCAGCGAGAGAATCGTGTCACGGTCTGCAGGATTCGCAACAATCACGAGCGCGCTGCGCCCCGCGGCCACCGACACTTTGAGCGGTTCCGAAATCACCTTTGAAACGCTGTCTGCAGGCTGCGGTCGATCGAGCCCAATCTCTTCGATGATCTTCTTCGCCGATTCCGGCGCAACATTGATGAGATCAATGATGAAGATCCCCTTCGACGCATCCGGTGCGAGCGCATCCATCTGTTCGACGAGTGTGCGAATCTCTTCAAAGATCGGCCCAGTCGATGCGACAACGAGACCATTCGAAACAGTGTCGATCTGAATCGAGAGCGGAAGATTCGCCTGCCGCGCACGTTGTGCAAACGCTTCACGAATCGCGGCGGCGATACGCGGCGCTGGTGCACTCTTCAAACGAAGGAGATGCACTTGCAGCCCCTGCTCCGTTGCTTGCTGCTGCAGCGCCTCCGCGATTGCTGCGATCTGCGCGAAGTCTTCTTCAGAGGCGCGGACGATGAGGGCGTTCGACGCTGCATCGCCGACGATGCGCAAACCGCGATCACGGCCAGCCGCGCGCCCAGGTCCATAGACGCGCTCAATCGAACGTGCGAGTTGCTCGGGATTTCCGTAGCGCACTTCAATCAAGCGCGGCGGCGGAAGTTGCGAAAAGTCGGGTTGATCGAGCTGCGCGATGATCGCTTCGATCTTGCGCATGTTTGCGGGGCTCGCTGCGACAACGAGGTTGTTTGAGAACTCATCCGCACTCGCGTTCACCTGCTCGTCTAACTTTTGTTGCACCACAATTGGCTGCACAGGCTCGCCACGCGGCGCTGGTTGCGGAACAACAGGTGCTGGCTTGAACGCCTCGTTGATTGCTGTGGCAACAGCACGGGCATCCGCATGACGAAGCCCGACGACGCGCAATTGTCGCGAGCCGTCGTATTGCTCGTTGTCGAGTTTCGCAACCAACTCGCGGATCGCAGGCCACTCGCTCTCTTCCGCAGAAATCACGAGAGAGTTGGTGCCTTCATCTCCAACAATGCGAACCGACTTCTTCGCGGGCGAATCGGTATCGAGTGCACCACGACCGTAGAAGTATCCGAGCGCTTCCTGTACGCCTCGCGCTTTGGCAGCCTTGAGCGCAACAAACTCCGTGATGCGCTTCGAGATTGGCGGCACATCAATCGCGCGAATCACTTCTTCGATGCGTTCGAATTGCTCTGGAGTTGCAGCAATCAGCAAGCGGTTCTCTGCAGGATCCGCCTCAATCCGTGGTGCCTCTTCGGTCGAATTCGGCTTCACATCACCGACGAGACGCTCGAGAGTGAGCGCGATCTCGGAAGCATTCGCGGCCTTCAGCGGCACGATGCGATACTCAACCGTCGCGCGAGCGGGCGACTCTTCAAGTTGCGAGAGCAGTTTCTCGATGACTGGGAAACTCTCCACCGTGCCCGTCACAACAAGGGCGTTCGAACGACGGTCTGCCACAATGCGCGCATTGACCTGTACGGCAGGCGTCGAGGGATCAACCTTCACCGCGACACCTTGCGTGCGGCCCATCGTGTCAAGTTGCAGCGATTGGGTGAGCACGCGGACGGCGTCTTCGGCCTTCGCGTTCTTCAACGCGAACGTACGAATCAGCGTTTCCTCGGCGCTCGATGGCGCGTCGAGTCGCTCGACGAGCGCACGAACCTGCTCGAACTGTCCGCTGGGTGCACTGACAAGAAGCGCGTTGGTGCGAACATCGGGCGTGATCGCTACACCTTGTGCCCCACCGCGACCACGGAATTGCTCGGCGACCATGCGCGCGATATCAACTGCGCGCCCCTTCTTGAGCACAATGATGTCGCTCTGCCGATCGCCACCGGATTGCGGCTGATCGAGTCGCGCAACGAGATCGCGGACGGTGCCGACTTCATCTTTCGTGCCAGCAACGAGCAACGCACCACCTGATGCACTTGGCACAATCGTCGCGCTCGCCGCGCCACCTGCCGCACCCGCCGCGCGATCGTCGAGGAATTGCCGCAGTGTTTGCGCGAGTTCTGCAGGCGCTGCGAACTCGACTGGAATGACCGCCGTTTCGCGATCTTCCGCCACGAGCGTCTTCGCCAGACTTTCAAGAAGCGCCTTCACTTCTGCATGCTGTTGGTCGGTTGCGCGAATGACAAGTTGGCGCGCTTTCGGCACTGTGATGACGCGCGAGCCACTCGCCGCGGTCTGCGATTCCCACGGTCGCTGCGGACGTTCGCCAAGCGTGTCGCGCACCAACGCGGCAACTTGCTCCAATTCACCCGCCTTCGCTTCGTACATCCGCACCGAACGCGATTCGCCTTCGGTTGGCGCGACGTCGAGCGTTGCCACAATCTCGCCGACGAGTGTGAAGCGATCGCCACGACCGATCACAACAAGCGCGTTGCGCTTCTCATCGGCACGGACAGTCGCGCTGTCTTCCGCATTCGCGCCCTGCATTTCGTTGAGCATTTGCTCAACGGTTCGCGCGAGGTCGCCCGCACGCGCGTGGCGCAACGTGAAAACCTTGAACTCGTAGCCTGCGGCAACTTCGGGAGCATCAAAGCCCTTGACGAGCTCTTCGATCTCCGCGAAATCTTGATCGTTCGCCGCAACGAAAATCGTTGCGCTTCGCGGGTCGCCAACCACGGATGCCGCTCGCTGCCCGCGAGTGCGTCCACCGCTTGCGACCTGCGCTCGTTCATCGAGCAATTTCTGAATCGCTTGCGCAACACGCTGAGCGTCGGCGCGCTCGAGGCGAATTTGACGAATGGGATACTGACGCGCACCTGCGCGATCAATCTCGCGGACGATGCCTCGGATCTCTTCGAGAACCTCTGCTTCCGCCCGGACAAGCAGCACGCCCGCGGCATCATCCGCAACCACTTGCGTGCGTTCGCGACGCGCATTGTCGGTCCCGATGACAAGGCGATCAATGGTGGTCGAAACTTCCGACGGCTTCGCAAACGCGAGCGCGATCGTCTCAAGCGGAGCGCGACCACTCGTGCCTGGCTCATCAAGTCGAGCAACAATGCGCTCGACTTCTGGTGCGAGTTCAGCACCACCGGAAACGACGAGCGTGTTCGTACGCTCATCGGCTGCAAACTCGGGCGTCGAAACAACAATGCCCTGCTGCGAGAGCGATCGTCCGCGCGACGCGAAGATCGAAGT
>JBJOHQ010000099.1:0-5974 GCA_046047595.1 Planctomycetota bacterium
TGGGGCGCGTGTCGGTGACGTCAGAGCCGAGAGAGACGCGCAGCGCGCAGTCGTTCAACCAACATTTTCCCACCACCCACGCCACGTGGGTGCATGAGGCGCAGTCGGAAGATGAGGCCGTACTCGCGCGGCTCGCGCAGCGTTTGATCGAGCGCTACGCGCAGCCGCTCGAGGCGTACGCGCAGGGCTCGACCTTGCGCGAAATCGCCGAACCGCGCGAGATCGTGCATGCGTTTCTCGTCACGAAGTTTGCATCGCCGGCGGCGACGCGCGCATATCTCGCCGCGTGGAACGCGTCGGGGCTCTCGCTTCGACGTTGGATGATGAACGGCCTCTTGCTCCACGCGCGCGGCATCGTGCGCGATGCTCAGCGCTCGCGTGAGCGGCCGTTTGATGGTGCCGAACGCACCGTCGCGAGCAACGCGTCGACCGCGGAAGACATCTTCGAACGCGCGTGGGCGCAGGCGATCCTCGCCGAAGCGTGCGCGCAGGTCGAACTCACGCTCGCCGCCGAGGGCCGCGACCGAGCGTGGCGCGTCTTCCGCGTCCACTCGATCGACGGCCGCGCCTACAGCGAACTCGAGGAGGAGTTCGGCCTCTCGCGCCAACAGATGGCCGACCTCGTGCGCGGCGTCACCGCGAAACTCCGCACGCGCGTGCGTGAACTGCTCGATGAAGAAGGCCTGCCCGGCGACGAAGGCGTCGACGAAATCGTGCGGCTGTTGACGTAGGTGCGTCGAGTCTCCGCGCACATCAGCCCTCCGCGATTCACTCGCGGTGAGGCGTGCCAGAGCGAGCAAAGGTGGCGGCCGCGAACCGCAGGTTCGCCCCGCCGCCAGTTGCGAGCGCTCAACACCGCCCCTCACCACCCGCGCTGCGCCTTGACTGTCGCTAGCCCATGGCGCTTTCTCACCTGCCAGATCTTGCGCGCAAGCCACCAGCGATGATTGAGGTGCCACGTCTCGCGATGTTGATCAGCAGCGACATCTGGCTCAATCGCCGTCGGATGCTGCAGCGGAAACGCGAGTTCGCCGCGCGGCAGATTCGCCCACACCGAAACTCGACTCGTGTGCGTCGAACCATCGCCAAAGCCGATGTTCGAAACGAGATTCACGCGCGGGAGTACCGCGAGCCCTTCGTGGCGAAAGTGCGCAAAATTGAACTGATACGCCCACGCGTGCGGCGGGCCGCTCTTTGCCGCAACGCCGTCAAGTTTGCTGCTCCAACCGCGATTTCCCGCAGCCGTCAACGCCTTCGACGGGACTCCGTATGGCGTGCAATCTGCGCGCCAATCGCCGAGGTGAAATCGATAGCGCTCCCACGCGCGACGCCACGACGCCCAGCCCCACGGCGCGAACAAACGCGAGAATGAATACGACGAAACTTGCGCCGGTCGCGCAACAGCATGTCGTGTTCCGAGGATGCTCATCACGCGCGATTCATCGCGATACCTCGCGAGCATTTCCGCGCAATACGGCAGAAACGACGCCGACGGAATGCAGTCATCTTCCAACACAACACCGCATTCTTCTTGCGCGAAAAACCAGTCGAGCGCGCCTGATACTGCGGGCCCACAACCTTGGTTCTTCTCAAGAAAGCGCGTTTCAACGCTGCATTTCCATGGCGGATTCGCGAGCAATCGTCGCACTTCATCAACGCGCGTCGCCTCGCTCGGCACGCGATCACGCGGTCCATCGCACGCGACATAGATGCGCGGCGGGGCGATCGGTGTCAACGCGCGGTAAAGCTCCGCGAGCGTGTCTGCGCGATTGAACGCGAGAATCAGAATCGGTGGTTGTGCGGTGTGCACACTGGTTCTCGCTTATGAGTGCTTTGCCGACGCCTGATCTTCGCACATCCACATTTCGCTGTGATAAAGCCGCGCACGCAATCGATAGCCGGCGCGCTTCAAGAGCTCCGCCGATTCGCTTTCACCAACGCGCGAATCGGTCGGAACTTCGAAGACCACCATGCGTGGCCGGAAACGCTGTAAATCAAGCCCGCGGAGAATCGCAACGTCGAAACCCTCTGCGTCGATGGAAAGAAGATCGATGCCCGCCGCGATACGGCTCGCGTGCTCTTCGAGAATCGCGTTCAGCCGTCGAACCCGCACAATTTCGCGCGACATGATCTTCCAACCTCGCGATTCGGCGCGCGCTGCGACGTCTGGATCGAGCGTGTTGAGCGCACTCTCGTAGAAGCGATGGAACGTGAGGTCTTCCTCGCGCTCGCCAACCGCTGCACACACGACGAGGTCGCGCGGCCGCTTGCGCGCAAATCGCGCGCAGACGTCAGCATCAGGCTCGATCGCGATGCCACTCCAACCGTGCTTGTAAAGCCGCCACGTGTTCGAAAGTCGCACGGGATCGTTCGCGCCGATGTCGACGAAGACTCCCGCCCGCGCGCCGCGAGCGCGAAGGCCGAGCAGATCTTCGATGACGAGATCTTCCGCGTACTGCGCGTAACTCGCGCGCGGTTTCGCTCGCTTCGTCCCGCGACGAACGCGACGCAGCGCGGTTTGGATCGCGGTGAGAGGGGCGCTGAAGAGAGCTCGAAGAGGTGCCACGCCGGGCAGTATCGCGCGGTTTCGCGTCGGCGGCGACCTTTGACGCGATGCACGCCAAAGCGAGCGAGTTGCGAAGCAGGTCGCGAGCGCTCAGTCTTCTCGCGGTCGCCGCTGCGGCGGCGACCTTTGGCGTAGACCTCGCCAGAGCGAGCGAGTTGCGAAGCAGGTCGCGAGCGACCTAATCGGGGCAGCCGGATTCGAACCGACGACTTCCTGCTCCCAAAGCAGGCGCTCTACCAAGCTGAGCTACGCCCCGTCGTGTGAGGTGGAGATTGTAACGCGTGAAATCGAATTCGCGCGCCTTCAACGCGCCTATCTGAAAGATCGTGTGCATCGTTGCGCTTGTCGGCTGCGGCACACGAGCGTTCACCCGAGCTCTCGCCAACGCCTTCACACGCGCCTGCCGCTGCCGCGGCACTTTCCGATGGGCAAACCCATGTACCCAGCACGAAGAATCGCAGGAAATCCTGCGCAGGATGTCATTTCTGCCATCCGCGCCGATCGCGTCGTCTCGCACGCCTCCACCGAGATCGATGCGCTTGCCCGACTCGCAGGGGTCGCGACCGCTCCCCAATCGCGGCTCGCCGACATGCTCATCGAACCGAAGAGCACGCCACTCGATGTGTTCTCAGACGTTCTCACCGTCGCACCGAAGTCGGTTTCGGCCGATCCAGGCGTCTTCTCGTGGCACGAGTTCACGTCGACCGAGCCGCTGCGCAGCGCCGCGTTCCTCGCCGATCTCGTCGGCGGCGAAACGCACGTCCGTACCCGCGACGGCCTTGAGGAGTACACGACCATCCTGAACGCCGGACTCCACGTCGCCGGTGGGTTGCGCGTGTCCGACGCGCGACACGCGCGCTGGAAGTCCTACCTCCGTGTGCCGAGTGTCGATCTTCTTTGCGATATCGCCCTCGCACACGGCGGGCGTGTGACCAGTGCACCAAGTGGCATCCTCGGCCTTGATCGCCGCGCGACGATCGCCGATCCAACGGGTGCTGAACTCACCATCATCGCGGGCGGCGACGATCGCCGCACGATTGGTTGCGGCGCGTTTGGTTGGGATGAACTGCGTTCAAGCGATCCACTCGAATCCGTGCGATTTTGGTGCGCAACGCTCGATTGGACCGCCACGCCGATCTACACGCGCGCGAACGATGCGCGAACAATCGTCTTTCAGAATGGTGGTCGCCCTGTCGCGAGCGTTTCGCAAACGCTCGCTGGCGAACCGCGCAGCCGCTGGCTCCCTGTTGCAACCTTCCGACATGGCCTTTGCAATGCGATGGCGTTGCGCGCCATTCGCGCGGGCGCGTCCATGCGCGTTGCTCCACACGCGCACGGAATCCTCGGGACGCACGCGGTCTTGATCGATCCAACCGGACTTGAACTCGCGATCGGTGATGAAGTCGCCAACGCGTGCGAACTCGCGGCCTAGCGCTCGGCGATATGTGAACGCATCACAAGTCCCACGCGCGACGCCAGCAACTCACGCACAATTTCCCTTCGTTTTCAGCGGTTTTCGGCCGCTTCAGACGAACTGGTTGTGGTCGACTCGGTCTTCGTCGTCTTCGTCGACTTCGTCGTCTTCGTCGAACTCTCACCGTCGATCAGCAATTCATCGTCTTCGGTGTCCCAAGTCTCATCTTCACCGGCGCTCCAAATCTGAATCCTTGATTCCATCGTCGACACCGTCGTCCTGTCGTCTTTCGACTCATCGGAAGTGCCAACAACCTTCATCCGAAGTTCGGTGCCGTGCGCATCGAATGGAATCGATCCTCCGCCAAAGCACTCCTGAAGGTCGTTCGGAAAGCGTCCATTGCTTGCCTGAAAGTCCTCAATCATGATTTGCGCTTGGGTCGCCGCGGATTGGTTCATCACTTGCCGCGCAGTAGCGCGCGCCTTCGCGACCGCAGGAAGAAGCAGCGCTGGAAGCAGGATCAGCGGCATCAAGAGACATCCGCCGAGCGCCGAAATCGTGATCGCGGCGATGGAGAAACCGCGGGGCTCGCGACGGACCGCGATGATTCCGCAGATCAATCCGACGAGGCCGCCGATCACAGGAAGACATGTCACACCGAGAATGCTGAAGACGAACGCGATCACTCCAAGCCGATTCGTCGGCGTCGGTGTTGTCGGGGGCACGACAACTTGCTCTGGGTAGATCGGGGGAGTCGCACGCGGCGCGTTCGGAGTAGTGTCGTTCACAAGTCCTCCTTCGAAGGAGCGCGAATCGTAACGGGCGATACGCTGCGCACATGGAGAATTCCCACGCGCTCTCTGCTGAGGTCGATCAATCTCGCCGCGGTTTTCTTGGGACAATCGCTGCGTTGAGTGCCGCAACTGGCGCGGTCGCCGCGTCGGGCTTGGCCGGATGTGCCGCCGCGACGACGACTGCACAAGCCATGAAGCCACGCGATGAAGACGCGAGCGCGCCCGCTGAGAAGGCGGCCGTTGAATACACGCCAGCTGAGCGCGCGACTACAAGCACGACTACAAGCACGACAACAAGCACCGCAACCGGCGCGATCACCATTGCCTCGATCGCGGAAGCTGAAAAACTCGCTGGCATTGCCTTCACCGAGTCAGAGCGCGCACAAATGCTGCGCACGATTTCGACGCAAGTCGCCGGCTTTCAGGCGCGTGCCGCGTTTGGCGTGATCGACAATTCGCTCGCGCCTGCGCAGGTTTTCCGCGTCTTACCGCGCGCCGCGAAGCGCAAGTCTCCTGTTTCGAAAGCCGTTGCGCCAACGAGTTTCGACGACGGCGAACCGACCAACGAAGCGATCGATTGGGCGAGCGTTGCTCGACTTTCTCGCTGGATGCGCGCTGGCCGCGTGACTTCGCGCCAACTGGTTGAACGATCGCTCGCGCGCTTGAAAGTTGCGAATTCCACGCTGTTCAACGTAATCACGCTGATGGAAGCAAGTGCGTTGCGCGAAGCCGACGAACGCGACGCGGAAGCACGCGCGGGGAAATGGCGCGGGCCGCTCCACGGCATTCCATATGGATTGAAGGACGTTTTCGATACGAAGGGCGTTGCAACAACGTGGGGCGCAGAGCCATGGCGCGATCGCGTGCCTTCGCGCGACGCCCGAGTTGTCGTGAAGTTGCGACAGGCGGGCGCAGTCTGTGTTGCAAAAACCGCAGTCGGCGCGCTCGCCTACGGTGACATTTGGTTCGGTGGAACCTGTCGAAATCCGTGGAATCCCGAAGAAGGCTCATCAGGTTCAAGCGCCGGAAGCGCATCGGCCGTCGCTGCAGGTTGCGTGCCGTTTGCGATTGGAACTGAAACGCTCGGCTCGATTGTCTCGCCGAGTGTGCGCTGCGGAACAACAGGTCTTCGCCCAACATTTGGCCGCGTCGCGCGTGATGGCTGCATGGCGCTCTCTTGGTCGTGGGACAAGATCGGGC
>JBJOHQ010000100.1:0-2787 GCA_046047595.1 Planctomycetota bacterium
ATTGCGCTCGAATTGCGCGGACGATTGGCGCGCGCAACTGGTGATCTCGCGAAGGCCACAGCCGATTTCGAAGCAGCGCGAGCGGCCCTCGGCGATACGCCTGACGTGAGCGATGCAGCGCGCGTTGCGGTTGCGTTGGCGGTGTTGTGGGCGGACGAGGGGCGCGTTGCTGATGCCGTGCAACTTCTTCGCGTTGAGGCGAACGCCGCCGAACGCGCATTTCCGCTCGGAAGCGCCGCAGAACTCGAGTTGCGAAGAACGCGTGCAGGAATCTTGGCGCGACAGATCAACGACACATCCGCGCTCTCTGCCGCGCTTGAAGAGCGTGTGCAGGTCGGGCGCCTCCTTGTCCAACTGCAGCGTCCGCAAGCAGGGCGCGAAGTGCTTATCGAAACGTTGGAGAAGTACGCCGCCGACGAAACGCGCTTTCGCGAGCGACTTGAGGGCGCGCTGTGGCTCGCGCGTGCGCTCGACATGATGGGCGCAACAAGCGCGGCACTCGCGACGATCGACCAGCCGCGCATTCGCGAGGACGCGCGCATTCTCGGCGAATCGACGGTGCTTTCGCGCGACCACGCTGCGCTCGTCGAAGAGTTGCGGGCGAAGAGTGGGGCGGCTCGGTCGGCAAAGCCGTAGCGAAAGCCCAGAACCTCATGGCGGTGGTCGCAACGCCTTCACCAGACGCGATCGCTTTCGACGTTGCGGCTGTGGTGTTGCAGCGTCTTGGTCGAAGGAACGACTTCGCGCTCTCACGAATGGGCGGAGTTCGCGCGCATCTCCGAACGAAGATTCCAGATGCCACTCTTGCAAAATTCATGGTGAGTGTTTGCAAGATCTAGTGCGCACGAGAAATTGGATGTCGTATGCATGAGCGCCGAAGAGTTCTGGCGCTCAGCGCCTCGGCGATCCGTGCTCAGGCGATAGATGGCGTGGCGTTTGCGTGTCGCGTTCTCTGCGAAGGGCGCAGCCTTGAAGTGTGTTCAAAACGGCGATCCGCCAGGAGTCACATTGTGTCTCGAGAGCCTGTCAACATCGCAAGTGAAGATGCCAGTGCTCCCTCGAGTTTTCAGAAGGAGATGGCTGAAATTTCCGAGTTTCTTTGGCAACGTCCGGGCGAGGCTTCAACGCCTGAGGCCCCCGCGGCCGAGCAGCCACCGATGGGTGAGATGCCAGCATGGGCTCGTTGGAATCCGTTGCTGCGACGTCGATGGCGTCGCGACTGGGAAAGGCTCTGTGAACTCAATTTCTGGGGTTGGGTTGTATGCATGTCGCCCTATGACCGCTCTGTGTTGCTTCCAGACTTTCCTCAGGCGGTGAAGGGTCGGGAGGAGTCGTTGTATGACTTCCACTCGTTGGAGTACTGGTCCGACAATGCACTGGAACAGATGCGTCGATGGAAACACGATGCGTGGAACAACATGTTCGCGATCTTGTCGAGGAACTACGCGCTTGCGGCGGCGAAGCGGCTGGGAGATCCAGCTGTCTCGCTCGAGGAACTCGGAGTCAACCAGAAAGATCAAACCATCGGTAGCGCACAGATCGATGCATACACCCAGTGCATTTTTGAACGCATGGAGTTTGCGCTCGCGACGCGTGCGGAGTGGCACGGATCTACTTACGGCAGAGATTACTGCCTCATGCTTGACCTCTTGTGCGGTACTGATGAACCACGTGTTGACAAGCCGAACATTTTGAGGCTCCTCGGCGCGCCAGTCGCACCCTGCGCTCGTTTTTCTGGTCAACGAATCGCATTCTGTGAAGCGTCTCTTTCGCGTGTGCGCGAAAAGTTCGGAGTTGGTTCCAGTTTGCATCGTTGGTTGCTCGCATGGTGTATCGAATCGTTGCGCGCAGGAGCGAAGAGCGGTGGAACGGAGACTCAAGTGCGTCGCGCTTGGATCGACGAACTCCTCCGGCTTGAGCGCGCAGCGCCGCCCGTCAAGGGCATGGTTCATCTCGGCAGCGCGATCCTCCTGGCAGCTGAGGATGCGAAGCGTCGCGGCGATCTCGACGAAGCAGAGGCGATACTGCGGCAGGGTGAGGTCGAACTCCGTGGTCGGGTTGAGGGTTTGCCAACGCGCTATCAACAGATCCGGCGGGAACTCTTGAGAAACCTCACCGATCGCGGGAAGACCTCGGATGTCGAGTTGCTCCTCCGCGACATGATCGATCTCGAGCAGCAGGAGCACACAGCGGATGAAATGGCGCTGCGTACGCTCATGGGGCCAGCGATCGGCTGGATGCGCGTGCGGCTTGCGCGATTGCTCGAGCGACAGGATCGGATCGAGGAGGCAGAACAGGTTTACCGTGCCAGCGTTGGCGATCGCTTCGGCATTCATCCGCCGAATCACGGACTTGGATTTCTTGTTCAGTTCCTCTTGCGTCAGCATCGCGCGACAGAGGCGGTCGAGGCGATTGAGGAGGTGATCCGAAGGACTCGAGCCTCGCGCGAGCCCAACGAGCACACGCTGATGCGGCTTCTCATGCTCCACATCGCGACGATCGACCGATACCTCGACCGAAAGGAAGACGCTTGGCGACGCCGTATCGAGTCGAGCATTGAGGAACTCGTGGAGAAAGCCCGCAAAATCGAGATCGAGCCTCCGCACAACTTTGGTTCGCACGAATTGGTGCAAGCCGCGTACGCCGTCGCGCGTGCCGGTCAAGCAGAGAAGGGGATCGAACTGCTTCGGCCGCATCTCGGCAAGATCCGTGAGCTGAAAGAAGAGGAGCGCCGTTCGCAGGTCTGGCTCGTCACGATGCTCGCGTTCTGCCTTGAGTTCCGCGAGG
>JBJOHQ010000101.1:0-5541 GCA_046047595.1 Planctomycetota bacterium
CTTCCCGCGGCGCTCTCGGCGCTCGCGCGAAACGCGCAAGATCCACGCATCGACGAACTCGCGGCGCGCCACGAACGCCTCGCGCCAGATGCTGCGTGGAGTGCGGCACTCCGCGCCGAAATCGCGCTCGCACGTGGCGAAGCGGCCGTCGCACTCGCCGCAGCGGAAGCCGCACTCACCCGCGACCGCGACCTGTTGGAAATGCGGCTCGTACTCGCAAAGGCTCTGCGCGCGAATGGTCGTCCGCGTGATGCCGCACGATTACTTTCAGCACTCAGTGAGAGCGAACGTGCGAAGCCCGCAATCACGCAGCAATTCGCGCTTGCTCTCACTGACGCGGGAGAAACGACGCAAGCCGCAGCCGCGTGGGACGCCGCGATTCGCGCGACGCCAAACGATCCATACCTTCGCGCCGAAGCGGCGGTCGCGTTCCTTCGCGCTGGTAACGAAGCGCGCGCTGCGTCAGAACTTGCTGCTTTAGAAGCCCTTTTTGGCGGAAGTGCACAACGCGCACGGATCGAACCGACGATTCGACTTCTTCGTGAACGCAAGTCCTCGTAAATAAAAGTCCTCGTGAACGTAATTCGTCGTGAACGCAGACTTTCGTGCGCCATATTCGTTTCGAAGACTATTCCTGTCGACGCATATTCCCGTCGCCGACTATTCCGTTCGACGAATACCCAACCCGATCGACGCGCTGATCGGTTTGGCGAGTTGGCGGGATGCGCTCCAACATCCGTTGCTCAGCGCAACGCGCGACCGCCATCGAGGCGGATCGTTTCACCGGTCGCAAACGAAGCTTCCAACGCGAGAAATCGCACCAAGCGCGCGGCATCTTCCACAGTTCCCGTTCGTGCAAGCGGTGTCCGCGCGAGAATCGCTTCCTTCGCGGCACTCGGAAAGTCATCCGGCCACAAAATCACGCCAGGCGCAATGCAATGCACGCGAACCTTCGGTGCCAATTCAACCGCAAGTTGTCGCGCGAGCGTTTCGACTGCAGCCTTCGCAACCATGTAGGGCGTGAAGCCTGCGCGCGCACGACCGAGTGCATACGTATCGCTGAAGAAAATCACCGAGCCGCCGCCGGGAAGCGTCGAACGCGACAGCGGCTCGCGCAACGCCTGCGTCATCAGAAAGGGCGACACCACCTCGACGCGGTGCGCAACTTCGAGGTCATGCGCCGAAGTCGCACCGAACGTGTTCGCGCGATATTCCGAAGCGTTGTGCACGAGGAGATCGATGGCACCTGCATTCCCTGCCGCCTCGCAGGCCGCCGCGCGAGAACGCGCAAACTCCTCGGCCGCCCTCGTGTCTGACAAGTCAAGCGCGTGCGTCGAAAGAGAGATCTCGAATCCGACTTCCCGCGCCGCTTCCACCGCGAGTCGCGCGGTTTCGGCACACTCTTGCGCCCGAGATCGGTACGTCAGAACCAAGTCAAACCCAGCCCGTGCGAGTTCGAGCGAAATCGCGCGACCAACACGATGCGAGGCCCCAGTGATGAGTGCTGTACGACGCGCGGGGTGAGACGATGCTGAGGTCATCATGAAGTGTTCCGCGCTCGGGCGATCATCGCGCGCGCCGCATGATACGAATCTCCCCGCAGCACTCGGACATCTGCGTTGGAGTTCTCGAAATTCGCGCGGAACCCGAGGGACGAATGCTCTCGGAGGGGCGACCGATTCGACCTGATATCGCGCAATTCGTCGGAGTATTCATGCTGTTGCGGCAGCATCAACCGCATGCACTTTCGTAGAATTGAACCCTCACACGCAGCGGCTCCCAATGACGCCACTGCGCGTCGTCGCTCGTCTCTCGACGTCGTTCGTTTCCGCTGCTCCCCACTTGCCGTTCTTCTGCCTCCTCTTGCATGCCCTCTGATCGCGCACCGATATCCCAACCACCTCGTGTGGGACCCAACAACGCTTCGCCTCGATCGAAGCGATTCGGACTGCCGCGGGCACGCACAGTGTTTCGACTCGCTTTCCTTGGAGCGATCGTCGGCGCCGCAGGCGTGTACTACCTCACGCGACCGTCGACACTCGCTTCGATCATCATTCCGCGTGCGACAAAGGCGATCGGTGGCCCCGTTGCCGCATCCAAAATCGCGCTCGATGGATTCGACACGCTGATTCTCGAGGATGTCCGCATTCGCGTCGATGGATGGACAGGCGATGCCGGGCAACTTGCGTACGCCGATCGCGTCGAGGTTGAGTTCTCGCCGTGGGAACTCTTCGTCGGCAAACTCGCAGTGCGCGCGGTTGCTGTCAATCGCATCGAACTCCGTCTTGCGGAGCGCGCGAATGAGCCAAACTCATTTTCGCTCCTCGATCTTCGCCCCGACGTTCCGGCGAAGGACGACACGTCCGACACAAAGCTCATCGATCCACCCGCTGTCACCATTGAAGAACTGGTGATCGAGAATGGCATCGCTGAGAACGAGCGATACACGCGTCTCGGTGAACTCCGCTTCCGCGGCACACTGCAACGTCTCGAAGATGCGAAGCCGCGTTACCAACTGCAGTTGACGGGACGTCCTGATACCGATGGAAACATTGGAGTCGGAACGATCAAGGGCGAGTTTTCACCGACCGATCAATCACTCTCTCTCGAAGTCGATGAGTTGACTGTTGACAACCACGAACTCGCGATCGCGCCGATTGCAGTTCGTGAATGGACACGCAAGCTTTCGCTCGACGGACGACTCAAGCGCGGCAAATTTGAGTATTCCCCTTCAAGCGAGCCGTTCGCTGAATTCGATGTCGAGGGCGTCGCACTCGATCTTCCACTCGACGCACTCGGCGAAGCGAGCCTCGAAGACGCGTGGAGCGGATTCGCTGGCGGAAAGCCTGTCTCGCTCAAGAGCACGCCACGCATGACGGTGCGCGAAGGGACGCTGCGCGTCTCGACGGACCGCGTGGAACTCCGCGGTCTCAAAGGCGAACTCGGCGCGCGCGATCCCGAGGCACTGGTGATTCCCGTGCCGTTTGAGTGTGCCTTTCAGCTCGACATTCCACGCGCGGATCTCGAGCCATTCACATGGGAGAAGCGTGACACATGGCTCGAAGACGCCGCGCGCATCGCGCCGTTCACGCTGACTGCTTCTATTCCGCAGTTCTCATCGCCCGTCATCACGCAAGGCGCACCAGACACCCTGCAACTTCCAACCGCTGCGGTCAAGATTCTCTCCGACTTCAACATCGTCCAATGGACGATTGATGTCGACACGCGCTTTGAACGCGGTTCCCCCGACAAGAATCGAAAGCCGGCGCTGCTCCAATCAAGCGGCGTGCTGCGACTCTCACGCTGCGCTGGCGCCTTCGAAGAGTTTCCGTATCCGCTTGTGGATGTCTCGGGGACCATCGGCTTTGAGGGCGACAACCTTGTCGTCGAGCGGATCGTCGGAAAGGCTCGTCGGCCTGAACGCGACGCGAATGCCGCGAACAGCGCGAATCCCGCGAACAACGCGAATCCCACGAACAGCGCGAATCCCACGAACAGCGCGAATCCCACGAACAACACGAATCCCGCGAATTCCTCCCAAGAAGCCGACGTCACCGTTTCCATCGAAGGTCGACTCGATGGCATCGCGAGCGGCGCAGAAATTGACCTCGACATTCGCTGTGACGACGCGCCAATCGACGCGACACTCTTCGCGAGTTTCGAAGGCGGAGCGCGCGAAGCACTCGAACTTCTCTTCGATGATCGTGCAGCAACGAGCATGGCGAAGGCCGGGCTTCTGCCGGACGCTGCCTTGCTTGTTGATCAACGACAACAACTCGCACGGCTCGGTGAAGATGAAACCGAACGCGCGACCCGCGAGCGACTCGAACGCTCCATCGCTGCGGGCCCCTTCGCGCTCGGCGGGCGATGCGGATTTCAGATGCGCGTGTATTCGCCGGCCGGATTCGGACAACCGATCTACGTCACGGGCAACGTTGAAGTACGCGATGCGGGAATCATGTTTGGTCGCTTCCCGTATCCCCTGCGCATCAAGCAAGGTCGCTTCCAAGTACTTGATGAAGCGATCGTCATCGGTGGCGGTGGCCTCACCGCAACAACTCCTGCGGGCGGCATCTTCAATGTCGCTGGCTCCGTCAATATCCCGCGCGATGGGAAGGGCGGCCGCGATCTTCGCCCGCTCATCGAAATCACCGACAAGGGCGACACACTCAACCCCGCGTTGCTTGCCGCAATTCCGCACGATGGCGATGAAATCCCAAGCGGCTGGCCTGGTGAGCAACTTGCTCCCGGCGGCGAACTCCTGCGCGCGCTCGGACTTTCCGGCGCGATTGAACTCAACGGGCTCGTGACGTCGAAGCCCGATGGTCGCGAAGATTTCCGCTTCCGCATTGCGTTCTCCGGTGGCACCGCTGCGCCCGATGCAGCGGGTCGCGCTTGGCTTGCCGAGGAAGGTCTTCCATGGCCAACGGATTTCACGCTCGAAGAGTGCGCCGCGCAGATCGACATCGTGCCTGAGAGGCTCACGTTCGAACAGTGCGTTGGTCGTCACGGGAGTGGATCCGTGGTCGCGCGCGGATTCACCGATCTCGAGGGTCCAGACAGTTCGATCGAACTCGAACTCAATGATCTGCCGATCGACCGCGCGTTCGAGGGATATCTCGCTACCGACCCAGCCGTCGCCGAAGCACGGTTCACGCGGTACGGTCCATCGGGCTCGATGGATGGAAAGGTTCGTCGGACTGTTTCCGCAAAAGGTGCTGAAACGGAAGGCGTCCTCACACCCGATTGGCTTGAGATCACGCTCGATGGAAGCCGCGTGCGCGCTGATCGCGTCGCGGGACGCATCGCGGTTTCGGGGAACGCGCTGCGCGCTGAGAGCCTCGAGTTCCGACTTTCTGACGGCAATCAAGACGACGGCATTCTGCGGCTTTCCGGCCCGCTCTCCATGACGACTTCTGACGCGTCCGTGCCGCTCGACGCTCAACTCGCGAATTGCCGCTTCGAATCGCCGCTCGTACGAGAGTTGCTTGCGCCACGAGCAAGCGCCATCGTCGGCTGGATGCGATCTGAATCGGCGAGCGGCCGTTTCGACGCGCACTACATCGGAGAGCCTCGCGAGTCGATCACCGTCATGCCGAAGTCGCTCGCTGCGGGCGCTCGTGATGCGCGCGTAGAAGTCTTCTTCGACAATGCATCGAAGATCGACGCCGACGCTTCGGGTGTCCGATGGAATGTCGCGGGAGCTTTCGCGCCGAATACCGACCAACCTGCGAAGTCGTCGCAACAAACGACATCAACTGGAAGTGACGCTGCGCAAGCGAGTACGACGCGAGTTGGTGGAACGCCAAATGCTGTGGCGCAGAGCAGCGAAGCATCGAGCGGCAGCGTCCGCTCGGTTGGCTCGGTTGAATCAAACGCGACCAGCGGAATCAACACGCTCGCTGCAACGCTCTCGATCGACGCGCCGCAACTCACGCGCGCACTTCGAGAGCAACTGCCTCCACCACTCGATTCTTCCGCCGCCGCGATTGATCTCACATCCGCAGGAAAGTTCACGCTCGAGCTCGATGAAATCTCGGC
>JBJOHQ010000102.1:0-5733 GCA_046047595.1 Planctomycetota bacterium
TTAGTTGTCAATCTTCGGTCCACGCTCGACGCGTGTGATCGACACCGCGTAGCGCGACACGCCACCATCGGTTCCCGAGCCGACAATCATGCGGAGCGGCGATTGCGACGACTTGCCGCCGTTCACGGCAACTCGATCTTGCGTCACCAACCAACGCTCTTCCGAGCCACTTGCGTTGAGCATGAGATCAACGGCGCCCCAGTTTCCAAACGCAAGCGTCGCTTCGCCGTCTTCATCGGTGGTGCCCAGCGCCGGCTTGCCGCCGCGCGCGCGGATTCCAGCGCCCGACGCCTGAAGTTCAACGCCTTCAACAGGCTTGCCTGACTTCGCGTCCACGATCGTGACGAGGTAGACGCCGGCGCCGTGCGGAACGGAGTGGCACGAAGCCAACATGCTCGCAGGCAGCATGGATGCCGCCGATACGACGAGAGTGGTGAGAATTGTCCGTGGAGTTCGTGACATGATGATTTCCCTCGCTGGATACGCCTCACTTGAAACTGCTTGAAGTTGAACTGAGTTTGCAGTGAGTTCGCAGTGAGTTTGCAGTGAGTTCGAAGTGGGCGCGAAGTGTAGCGTTCATCCCCGCGCATCTCGCTACTTCTCGTTGAAGTCGAGATCTGTGCCGTAGCTTTCGCGGAGTCCGAGCGTCGCGATCATCGCGATTGGCATGACGATCGCGGCAACGACGACCGCGGCTACCCACGGTTCGAGCCCCGCGCCATCGCTCGCGTTCGAGAGCCACAGCCACAGCCAGCCCGTTCCCGCCGCCGACCAGCGCACGATGTTGGGAGCCATCGTTGCCGCGCTCGCACGGAGATTTGTGCCGAATTGCTCCGCAGCAACCGTTGCGAACACCGCCCAATAGCCGCTCGCAAAGCCTGCGAAAGCGATGACCGCGTAGAACGCGAACTGCGACTTCGGCGCGACGGTGAAGTAGAGCACCATCGCAAGCACCGTCAACACATGGAAGAGCGCGATCGACTTGCGACGCGACTTCATCCATTGCCCTGCGAGGCCGCTCGAAAGGTCGCCGAGCGCAAGTCCGACGTAACACCACATGATCGCCTTCGCAGCGGTCGGCGCTTCGGCACCAGTAAGACCGAGGCTCGGCATGATTCGATCGCAGTACTTGACGAGCGTTCCAACGACAAACCAAATCGGAACGGCGATCAAGATCGTCGACACCCAACGCACCAGTCGTTCGCGCGGCCAGAACAACTTCCAGAATGCACCGCGACCAGGGACATGCGCGCGCTCCGACTTGAGGAACATGCCGCTTTCGACCACACCGATCCGAAGCGCAAGCAGTGCGAGACCAAGGACGCCGCCGATCACAAACGCCGTGCGCCAGTGGACGAATTGCGTTGTGAAGTAACCCGCCACGGCGCCGAGAATGCCGACGGCCGCGACGAGCGTCGTCGCAAGTCCGCGTCGTTCGCGGCTGACGAGTTCAGAAACAAGGGTGATGCCAGCGCCGAGTTCACCCGCGAGTCCGAAACCAGCGATGAAACGCAGCACGCCGTACTGGTTGATCGCGCTCCCCAAACCGAGCGCGTGCAGGAAACCAAGTGGCCCTTGTGGATCGACGTCGGTCACCGCCGCGTTCAAGAGATTCGCAAGCGAGTAGCAAAGAATCGAGCCGAACAAGACGCTCAATCGTCCGCGGCGATCGGCGATCACGCCCCAGACGAGCCCACCGACCAAGAGGCCTGTCGTCTGCAATATGTTGTCGAGCCAAACGCCGTTCTCGGTCAGGAGGCGCGTGACCTCGGCTTCGGGTTTGCCTGCGAGTTCCGTGGCCATGACCTCGGTCAGCGACGCCTTTCGCACGAGGGCGAAGAGCAAGAGATCGAAGATGTCGACGAAGTACCCGAGCGCGGCGACAACGATCACGAGCCCGACCGCGCGATTCGTGGGTGGCGCGGTTGCAGCGCTCTCCGCGCTCTTTCCATTGGGATTCTCGGCCATGTGCGCAACATAAGCGAGTCGGCCGATGTGAGGCTGCGCGGGCAAGATGCAACTCTCTGACGTTCGGACACGTCCATTCTGCGGAGACTTCTCCTGTTTCCGCAGTCGCGGTCGCCTTGGAAGACAGCACCTCCGTAGTACACTCCGCCCACTTTGAGTACTGGAGATTCCATGACGACGTCGCGGAAGCCGCAGGCCATGAACGCTTTCCAATCACCACGCGCTCTCAACAACCGAAAGTCAACGACGGGCTTCACGCTGGTCGAACTCTTGCTCACGATCTCGATCATCGTGATCATCGTGGCGCTGGTGCTCGTCGGCATGGGCCAACTGCAGACGCGTGCGCGTGCGCTGAATTGCCTCTCGAACCAACGCCAACTCGCGCTTGCAAATCAAACCTACGCAACCGACAACGCGGGTCGCTTGGTGAGTCCGCGTACGAACAGTTTCCCACCAGACACAGGGATGCGCGGCGTAAGCAATTGCTGGGTCAACACCGCGGCCACCGGCGCGCTTGTCAGCGGCGCGGAAACACAGAAGAGCCTCGAAGCGGGCGCACTGTGGACGTACGTCGATCAAAACGCTGAGGCGTACGTTTCGCCGATGGATCCAACCGGCCGCGTGCGCAGTTACTCATTCAGCGGTTTCGTTGGCGTGGGCGATCTCGATTACTACCACCGTGCGGATGAGTGGTACGACTTCCCCGATCCCGAGAGCCCCGACACTCCGGAGCCCTACCGCAACACGCAGTACAAGACTGTGACGATGTCGCAGATTCCGCAGCCGTCGCGCACCCTCGCGACGATCACGGAAGAAGACGCGTTTGGCTACAACTTCCAAGGCTGGGTGATTGAAGTTCGCCCACCGACGGGCGCGGGCGGCCTTTGGATCGACACGCCTGCTCTGTGGAATACGGGCCGCGTGAACCTCGCGTACATGGACGGCTCGGTCGATGCGCCGAACATCATTTACGAGGAATTGGCGCTGCAAATGCAGCCAAATCCAGGCCAAGCGCCGCTGCACGAAGTGACCGAAACCGGCGTACGCCCCGCGTATCGCTTCATGACGACGATTCTCTTGCCCGGCATCATTCGGCCTGAGATTCAGTAACGCAGCGTTGTGTAGAGCGACAACAAGTGAAACGAAAACCGCCCGCGTTGCAGCGGGCGGTTTCTTTCATGCGTGATGTGTCGTGTGCGATGCTGCGAGCGTTGCGACGCGTTTGGTCGCACACTTCACGCGCTTACTTCGCGAGTTCTGCGAGTTTCGCATCGTCGAGCGACGTGATGTCGTTCCAGAGTTTCTTCTCGCTGTCGTCGAGATTCGCGGCGGCCACGGCCTCGCCGACAACCTTCGAAGCTGCGCGCGACTTGCCGAAGAGTTCCTGATACTTCTGCTGATCCGTCGCGCCAGATGACGCGTGAGTTGCGAGCGCCTTCGCGGCCGCGCGCTGCGCGATGAGTGCCTTCACAAGCGGCTGGAACTTCTCGCTCTTGGCAGCGTCGAGCGCAGCAGCAGGCGGCTCATACGGTGGAGGCGGCGGTGGATAGCCACCCGTCGTGTTGTCACAAGCCGCGAGCCCGAGTGCTGTTGCCAGAAGCGCGGCGGAAACACACGCGCGCGAAGAATCGAGTCGGATTGCATGGTGCCGAATCATGCCGACAGAATAGCGCAACTTTGCGGAAGACTCATGCGACTTTGCGGAGGACACATGCGACTTTGCGGAGGACTCCTGCGCGAGACTTGGACAAACGCCGCAAACGCGCGGTCCGCACAGCGATCATCACGGCGTTGGCTCAAGACTCGTGATCGGCTTCCCGGTCGTCGCATTCCGCGGAATCTCTCGGAGGAATCGCGGCACGAGTTCATCGAGCGAGGTCGGCATTCGCCCTTCCGCGCGACGGAAGCGTTCTGCAGCGAGTGCAATGCGCGCGGCCTCGCGGTCGGGTGCACCGAAGGGCTCTCGATTGGCCATCTCTGCGTAGACACCCGTGATCTGCTCGACGAGGTAGTCGCCAGGCGCGGAGATCAACGACGGAGTGGGCGTCGCCCGAGCGCGTTCCCAAAGCGGCTTCTTTGATTCTGCGTCGATCTTGTCGAACGCCGCATCGACGCGCGCTGTGAAATCCGCGCGCGACGGCATGAAGCACGCGATGAGTGGACCGAGGAGGAACGACACTGGGTCGCGCTCATAGGCCGCGGGGCCGAGGCCCATCATCGAAGCATCCAACGCGACCAGCACGGAATCCGCAAGCGGCCATCCGTCTCCCGCCCCGTTGTCGGTGAACGAGCGCTGGATGTCGTCGGCCACCTCCACGCGGATCGCACGCGTCTCGACTGGAATCGGGCCATCGCCAACCCACGCGATCAGTCGCGCGAGTTCGTCGAGCGATGCGTCATCGAACGATTCTGGATTTGCGCGCAACACTTCCGCCACACGCTTCCACACGCGCGCGCGAATGCCCGCAGCCGTCGCCTGCGCGAACATTGTTCCTGGCTCGAGGCTTCGATCAGCCGTTTCCATCGCCGCTGTGAGACTCGCGGCCGCGCGTCGCCCGTCCCCTTCATGCGCTGCATACCGCGCGTCGAGGGTAAGAATTCGCGCGACCTCAAGCAGGAAATCGCGGCTCGGCACGTCACAGAAAGCCATCGCGCCACTCCACGGATCCACGGATGTATCGACAGCATCCCATTGAAACGGAGCGACTCCGAAGAACCGCGCATCCCGCTCAGACCAACCCAACTGCGGCACGACACCGAATGGTGACTCTCGTGTCAGCGGTCGCAATGCATCGAGCGTCGACTTCGCATCGCGCACGAGCCACGCGCCGAGTTGCCACTTCGCATCGTCGGGCGACGAACTCTCCTCGACTTGCTGCACGAGTTCGTTGCGCCAGATCCCTTCATCGAGATGCTCCAATCCCACTGCGGTCCCGACGAATTGAATGGGAACCTCGACGGGAACCTCCAACCAGTTCTGCGCGCACTCAGGGCACTCTCGGTTCGTTCGCGTGAGGAGCGCGATGAACTTCGGGTACGACGGCGCGGCCGTTGTGTCGAACAAAACCGCGCGTCGCCAACCTTCTTCGCCCGACACGCGCACGGTCGGCGTGAGCGTCGAGTACCACCACGCGAAGAGGACGTACGCCGCCACCACGCCAAGTGCGGCGAAAAACAGTGCCCAACCTGCGCGATGCATGCGCCGCAACAGCGGACGCCGATCGAGCGGATCGAAGGCACCCTGAGGATGCGTCGGACCAGATTGCGCGTTGAGGTTCACAGGCGCACGCTACCAACGCATGCGCGGGAGAACAATCAACACTCGGCGCCGATTTCGACAGACGCTCGAGACGCAGGCAACCGCACCGCGAGTGCGCACGGCTCTCAACCCCCGCGAGGCCGCGGCGTGTCTGCGTCGTCCGGAAGGCCGTCGAGTCGTGTGAGCGGCTTCCCCGTCTTCACATCGCGCGGGATCTCACGCAGGTACTTCGGTACGAGTTCTTCGAGCGATTGCGGCGCACGGCCCTCCGCGCGACGGAAGCGTTCGCTCGCGAGCGCCACGCGCGCCGCTTCACGATTCTCCGCGTAACTCTAGATGCGCCGTGCAGTGGATCGCATGGGAGCGACCCGTTCGAGCGCGAGCGCCGCGGCGGCATCTTCGCGATAGGAAGGTGTCGTCGGCTCGGGCGGACGCTTCCAGAGTTCAAGCGAAACTTCTGCTTCGAGTGCGTCGAGTTCGGTATCGAGCCGCGTCTTGTACTCAGC
>JBJOHQ010000103.1:0-6048 GCA_046047595.1 Planctomycetota bacterium
CACACTTCGGGAACGCCTGTCGCTTCCATCGGAATCTCGCTTGGCGAGAGTGCGTCGATCCATTCGACCGTAAAGAAGTCGCAAGAAGAAAGGCGGCGGGTGGCAAGACCGCCTGCGACCAGTGGTTCGACCGAGTCGAACTTGATGAACCCAGGCCGGCCGTCTGACTGCGCGGTCCCGAACTTCATGCAGGAAAACGCCTCTTCGAGATGAAGCGGGCGCTTTGGGTCATGGCGATCCCAATCCCAGACGCGAAACGTGGTGTCGCTCGGGGTTTGCACTTCGGCTGCGAGAATTCCCCCACCGAGCGCGTGACACGTGCCGCTCGGGAGATAGACGCAGTCGCCGCGCGCAACGGTGAAACTCTCGAGGTGTTCGAGTGCGCGTCCATTCTCGACGGCGGCGCGAAACTCAGCTGGGGTTGTCGAGGTACGAAGTCCGCGGTAAACGCGCGCGCCCGGCTCTGCCGCAAGCACGATCCACGCTTCGGTCTTGAGATGAGCGTCTTGGTGTGCGCGAACGTACGCGGCGTCGGGATGCACTTGAACCGACAAATTCTCCGCGGCGTCGAGGAATTTGAGAAGGAGTGGAAAGCCACCGTCAGGCGCGGGGGTGGCGAGACCCAAGAGTTCGTCGCCGTGGAGTGCGCGAAGCTCTCGCACTGTTCGACCGTCGAATGGCCCGCCGAGCACCGTGGACTGTCCGCCTTCAATCGTGGCCGGAAGGTCTGCGACTTCCCACGATTCGCCGATCCGTTCAGCCGGAAGGTCGGACTTTCCAAGCCCGCGTAAAAGCGACGCGCTCGGGGGAGGACCCCAAGCGCGGGCTTTGTAGAGCGGTTTGAATCGCAGCGGAGGAAGCATGCTCACCCAGTACGAATCGCGGTACTGATCGCAGTTCAGATCGCCATGCCAGTGATCTGTGCTTCGAAGACAAGCTTTCCGCGCACGATGCCTTGCGTCTTTGAGATGAAACGACGCGGTGTCGCTTCGATCTCTTCAACGAGGATGACGAACTCATCTCCCGGAACGACTTGTCCACGGAAGCACGTGTCATCACAGCGCAAGAATCCGAGGAAGCCAAGCGCGGGGAAACGCGTTCGGAAGAGCCAACTTGCGCATTGTGCGGTGGACTCGATCATCAAGACGCCGGGGTAGAGCGGACGACCCTTGATGTGGTGTTCACACCAGAACTCGTCCGAACGGACGTTCTTGATACCGACGCATTTGCGAAGGTCCTCGCTCGCCCAGACGATGCGATCGCACTGCCGCATCGGTCCGGTTTGCGGGAGGTATTCGTCGAGTCCTCTGCTGTCGCAGATCGTCTTTGTGAGATCGATCGCGGAGAGGTCAATCAAAGGTTTACTTGCCACGGTTCGTGGGCGGAATTACTCCGCGCCGTCCTCGCTGCCGCGCATTTCGAGCACCTTCGTGCGGATCTGCTGGGCGATGTCCTTGATGTCCTGCATCGACTTGCGAACGCGGGTGCCTGCGGCCTTGTTGCCACCGACCGCCTTCTTCATGTCATCCTCGACCTCGCGGACCTTGGCGCAGAGTTGCTCGTACAGTTCCATGAATCATCTCCGGGAGAAAGGTGACGGCCCCAACACCATCAAAACAGCATCAGGGGGCCTGTGAACTCGGTCAAGGTAACGAGATTGGGGCGCGAAGTGTCTTGACGACGCCGAGGATCGCGCGGAATTGCGGATGAGCCGCGTCTCCGAGGATCTCGTAACAGGCACCGAGAACGCCCGACGGCACTGCGCCCGCGCGTTCCATCCGGCGAAAAGCGGGGGAAATCTGATCTGGTCGGCCCGCTGAAATCGCGTCGGTCAGAAGGTACGGCTGCCGACCGCTCGCGAGGAGATCAAGAACGGTCTGCTGCACACAGACGTGGGCCTCGACTCCTGCGATGAGAACGTCGTCGCAGCGGCGCGCGGAGAGAAGGGCATCGACCTCTGGAGTCAGCGCGCTAAACCGCGTCTTTTCAAAGGTTTTCGCGTGCCCCGCCGCGGCCGTCGTGATCGACGTCGCGCTGTGCCCAAGGCCTTTGACGTACTGCTCGGTGACGATCGCGGGGAGGCCGAGTACGCGCGCAGCTTCAAGCGCTGCCGCGCAGTTGGCGACAACGCGTTCGCCGTCGAAAATCGTGGGGAGCAGCCGCTCTTGCACGTCGATGACGAGGAGCGCAGTTCGTTCAAGCGAAAGGCGTGGAATGGGCATCGTGGCTCTCGAGTGGGAAATGCGCGATCAATCGTGGGGAGATTTGTTACACGCGCAACTCAGCCTTCGCCTTGAGCGAGGCTGCGTGGCGTTGTCGAACTGGCTCGACCACCGTCGCGATGAAGCGATCGACTTGCTCGGGTGCGCGGCCCACGAAAGTCGCGGGATCGAGCGCGCTGTCGAGATCAACCTTCGCAAAGAATGGATCACGCTTGAGGCGTTCCATCAGATCGTTTGCGCGGCCGAATCGCTTCACTTCTTCGGCGGCTGCCATCGAGTGCACGCGAATGACTTCGTGCGCTTCTTGTCGATCCGCACCCGCGCGCGTGGCGGCGAGCATGATGTTCTCGCTCGCCATGAATGGGAGTTCGGCGGCGAGATTGGCCGCAACTGTTGCTTCCCAAACGACGAGGCCTTCGGCAACGTTCGACATGATGTCGAGCGCGCCATCGAGCGCGAGGAACGCCTCGGGAAGCACGAGTCGTCGGTTCGACGAGTCATCGAGTGTGCGCTCAAGCCACTGCGTTGCATGTGTTTGAAGCGGATCGTTGACGAGGCCCATCACGAAACGCGAGAGCCCGCACGCGCGCTCGCAGCGCATCGGATTGCGCTTGTAGGCCATCGCCGAAGAGCCGATTTGGTCCTTCTCAAACGGCTCTTCAATCTCTTTCTTGTTGGCGAGAAGGCGAATGTCGGTCGCGCACTTATGAACGGCACTCGCCGCGATTGCGAGCGCGCTCACGACTTGCGCATCGACGATGCGTGGATAGGTTTGTCCGCACACCGAAAGCATGCGCGAAAGCGGCCAGCCAAGTTTTTCCGCGAATTTTCGCTCGAGTTCGTCGACCTTCGCACCATCGCCATCGAGAAGCCCGAGATAGGACGCTTGCGTTCCTGTCGCGCCGCGAAGTCCGCGCAAACGAAGCGCGTTGGCAGCGAATTCCACTTGTTCGAGCGCAATCGCGAAGTCTTGTGCCCACAGCGTCGCGCGCTTTCCGACGGTGGTCGGTTGCGCTGGTTGAAAGTGCGTGAAACCGAGCGTTGGAAGCGCGCGCCAGCGTGTCGCAAACAAGCCGAGTCGATCGATGACGCGCGCGAGTTTGCCTGCGGTGATCGCGAGGGCGTCGCGAAGGACAAGCGTGTCGGCGTTGCACACAACGTCCTGACTTGTCGCGCCGAAGTGAATGATCGCGCGCGCCTCAGGTGCTGCGTCGCCGAGTGTGTGTACGTGCGCCATGACGTCGTGGCGAAGACGTTGCTCGTGCCCCGCAGCGGCGGCGAAATCGATGTCATCGAGATGCGCGCGAATCGCCTCGACCTGTGCGCGGGTCACAGGCATGCCGAGTTCGTGCTGACTCTCTGCGAGCGCAAGCCAAATTCGACGCCATGTCGAGAACTTCCTTTGTTCACTCCAGAGTTCGCGCATGGCGCGGCTTGCGTTGCGCGTTTCGAGTGGAGAGCGGTAGCCCGTGAAAGACGTGGCGGTCGATTGCGTATCAGTCATGACTTCACTTCCGCCGATCCTGTAGCCTCGGCTTGCGCTGGCGAATGTGGCTTCTTTTGCAGCACTTTGCTCTCGGTTCCCGCGCGGATACGAGCGATGTTTGCGCGATGCTTCCACACGACGAAGAGAGCGATAAGTCCGCTCGCCGCGAGGAATGGCACCGCATCACGAACACCCGCAATGCCATGCGCCGAGATCGCGGCGACAAACACAGAGCATGGAACGGAAACGGCCGCGACCATTGAGGCGAGGCTCACCATGCGGAATGTCAGCACGAGCACGCACCAGAGAACAAGCGCGAGTGCCGCCGGAAGCGTGAGCACAGGCCACATCGCAGCGAGTGCGCCAAATCCTGTCGCAACCCCTTTGCCGCCTTTGAAGCCGATCCACGGCGAGAGCGTGTGTCCGACGATCGCGGCAGCTGCAGTCGCAAGCCAGAGCCATGCGGTTGCGGATGCGAGCGAGCCAGGACTTGCGCCGAGCGCGCCGAGAATCCAGCCAGAGAGAAGAACGGGAATCGCGCCCTTCACCGCATCAAGAACGAAGCAGAGAACTCCCCAAGATTTTCCGAGGGTTCTCCCGAGATTTGTTGCGCCGTAGTTCTTGCTTCCAACCGTGCCGAGATCAACTCCGCGCGAGCGCGCGAGGAGATGCGCCGTTGGAAAGCTGCCGATGACGTACGCCCCGATGAGAAACCCCGCCCACACGAGCGGTTGATTCGGAGTGGTCGATGGAGAGTCGGCGAGAACGAGAAACATGGGTTGCGATGATACGGAAAGCACGCAGAGAACGCGGCGCATGGCGAGGTGTTGAGTTCCGGCGCCGCGTCGCGGCATCGCGCGCTTATTCACCACGCCAGAGCGGCGTGCCGTGCTTCGCGAGGTGCCAGCGGCCAGTCGCACGGCGCACTTCATTCGCGAGAGCGAGCAAGACCGCTGGTGGAAGCGGCGCGGACAACTGGATGGAGTCGTCGAAGACCTCGACCTGCGGCGCCTCGACGCCATGCCGCTCGGCAGTTTCGGCCACTGATGCTCGAACCAAATCGGCGATCGCGGGCGACGCGAGCGATGTTGGGAATGCTGCGTGCAGCGTGAGACGATGGGGAGTCATGGCGTCGTTGCTGCGTGGCTGCGCCGGATGCGGTGCGTTGAGGTCGCGCTGTGGTACGCGGCGGGTTCTGCAGCGGGTAACACTCAACCGCGATCGAAGAGCAAGATCGTTGCAGTGACGAGTTGCAGCAGTGCCGCGCCAGCAGTCCAACGCACGAAGTTCTCGAAGTCTGCCAAGTTGAGAAACGCAATCGCTGCGACCATGATGGCGAGGAGTTGCACTCCCATTGCAGCAACGCGAATGGCGCCTGTTTCGCTGCGACGAAGGCGAAGCGCGCGCACTTCTTCCGTGAGATCCGCGACGGCGCGGCGAAGTCGTTCACTTCCGCCGTTTGGTTGTACTGCGCCTCGAGATGCACCTGTCGTGGTCGCGCTCGCCGCTTGCTCTTTCGTCCGCTTTCGGCGCTTTTTCCCCGTGTGCGATGGAGTTGTGCGCGATGAAGCAGACTCATCACGATGGCGAAGAATCGTTTCGACCGCCTCCCCGAGCGACGCGGCGGTGAAGTCGGGCGCTGCTTCCGCGATGCGCGCTTGGTCGCGCGAAACCAAGATGGTGCGCAGGCCAGCAGTGCGACCGGCGGCGATGTCGCGGGGGCTATCGCCGACAAGCCACGATCGGTCGAGATCGAGTTCCATGTCTTGCGCGGCTTGTTGAATCATGCCTGGCTTCGGTTTGCGCCAAGGATGTTCGCGCGTGTAGCCGGGAACGGTGCCCTTCGGATGGAACGGGCAGTAGTAGAAGCGTTCGATGGTGCGCTTGAGGCCAGTTGCGGCATCGATGAGCTCGCCAACTTTGGTGTGCACAGCATCGACATCGGCTTCGGTGAAACGGCCGCGGGCAACGCCGCCTTGATTCGTCGCGACAACAAGGCGGAAGCCAGCATCGCGCAAACGTCGAAGCGCCGCGGGAACGCCGTCCAGGATGCGGACATTCGCGGGATTGCCAGCAAACTCGTCATCTGGAACGAGGGTGCCGTCACGGTCGAGGAAGATTGCGGGTTCCATAGTTTGAGCGGTCGCCGCTGCGGCGGCTCCCTTTGGTTGTGCCCTTCGGAGTGAATCCTCAGGGCACTGGGTTGTTGTTCTTGATTCGCGGTCGCCGCTGCGGCGGCTCCCTTTGGTTGTGCCCTTCGGAGTGAATCCTCAGGGCACTGGGTTGTTGTTCTTGATTCGCGGTCGCCGCTGCGGCGGCTGCCTTTCTGTCGTTCTGCCA
>JBJOHQ010000104.1:0-4134 GCA_046047595.1 Planctomycetota bacterium
TTCATGGTTCGCAATCGCGCTCTCAATCGCTTCCGCTTGTGCTTCGTGCGCAAACGCCGAGTCAAGGCGCGCGATCAATTGTCGCTTGCGCGTCTGTGCATCAGCGGGATCGCGTGGAGAAGCATCCGCAATCGCTTCACCTGTCGGTCGCATCACCGTGCCTTGATGTCGAGCCGGCAAAAATCCCGCGGAAAAGCAGTCCAATCCGCCTGGTGGAATGAGCCCGCCTTCGAGCACCACAAACCCTGGAAGATCATCGTTCTCGTTACCAAGCCCATATGACGCCCACGCGCCCATCGAAGGACGCCCGGGGATTCCAAGGCCCGTATGCAAGAAGTAGTTCGCGTTGGTGTGCTCGCTGAATGTGCTCGTCATCGAACGCACAACGCACAACTCGTCGGCCATCTTCGCGACATTTGGAAAGAGGTCGGAGACCGGAAGGCCCGACTCGCCGTACTGCCGAAACTTCCAGGGCGATGCAAGCGTGTTGCCGTTGTTGTTGAACTGCGTGGGCGCCGTCTTCATTGGAAACGGCTTGCCGTTGTATTCAGTGAGCTTCGGCTTTGGATCAAAGGTGTCGACTTGCGATGGCCCGCCGTCCATGTAGAGAAAGATCACGCTGCGCGCGCGCGGACGAACATGCCCTGTTGGCAGGGCGCGCGCATCAAGCAATCGCTGCGCGTCATCTGCGCTGGCATGGCGCGCAATAAGGCCGGCAAACGCGAGCATCCCAAAGCCGCCGCCCAACGTGCGCAGCATGTCGCGGCGCGTTGGACCTGTCGCATGAAATCGACCGCAGTGATGTTGTGGAGCAGAGTGCATCGCAGTTGATTCATCAGAGAGAGGCAAGCAAACGCATGAAACCCGTTTGCGGTTGGCACAAATTCATCGAAGGAAGACAAACTCCTTCGTCGAGAAGAGCGCGTGCGCGAGTGCGCCGAATGCTTCCGCTTCACGCCGCGTGGCATCAGGTGTCGCCGCGCGTTCGGTTTCGAGGAATGCGCGCGCCGTGCTTCGCTCTTCTTCACGCGGAAGACGTGCAAACGCCGCGAGCCACATTGATTCGATGCGCGCGTCATCGGTACGCGCCGCGTCCTGCGCGAGTCGTTCGCCCCAAACGCGCGCAAACTCGCGCACCATGTCGTTGTTGAGAAGCGCGAGTGCTTGCGCCGGAACGTTCGATGTATGTCGCTTGCCACACGTCGTTGCTGGCGGCGGCTGATCAAACGCCTGCAAGAATGGATCAAGGAAGTTGCGATTGATCGAGATGTACACGCTTCGACGGCCATTTCCATCAATCGGCCCTGAAACACCAGGTCGGCCGCGCCCTTGCATGTGCTCCGTGAGATGCACGGGCACACTCGGACCTCCGACCGTCGCGTCGAGTCGGCCCGATGCAACAAGCATCGCATCACGAATCGCTTCTGCATCGAGCCGCCGCACCGCAACAGGCGCCCACGCTGCAGGAGGAAGCTCCTCATCACAAGGCATCGCGCGATACGCACGAGAGAGCACGATTTCTCGAATGAACGGTTTCAAGCGTCCATCGCGCGCGAGTTTCAATGCGAGGTGATCGAGCAATTCGATCGACCACGGCGAAGCACCGAGTTGCCCGAAATCGTCGGGTGTTTCAGCAATGCCGCGTCCGAAGAGCTTGAGCCAAACGCGGTTCGCCATCGTGCGCCAAAGGAACGGCTGCTCTCGATCGACGAGTGCCTGCGCCAGTGCCTGACGACCGCTGCCTTCAACCGCAACTCCTGACGAGAGGAACGAAAGCTGTGCCCGCGCCGTGCTTTCGCCGTAATTGCGCGGGACGCCGCGCACATGGAGCGGCTCATCAAACGAGCCTGAATCCTCTGCCACGATCGCGCGGATGTGATCCTGCGTGCCAACGAGTTGGTCGCGCGCATCGCGCGCACGTTTCGCCTGTGCGACCACGGCTTCATCAAAGAGTGCGCCTTCATCGCGCGTTTCAGCGATTCGATCTTCGTCGAGTGCTGCGAAATCTGGTGGCGTTGCCGCATCACTCAATGCAATCGCATCGACCTCGATCCAACCTGCGCCCTCGTCGATCAATTCGAGATACGCGCGTTCGCCGACGAACCGCGACACATCCCACGTTTCGACACGCCATGCGACTTCGCGCGGATCACGCGCCGCGTCTTCCGGTGAAAGTTCACCAATCTGCCGACGCATACCTTCAAAGAGGAGGCCGTTTCGATCGTCAAGCCAATAGTTGTTGATGTGCAGCCGCGCCCACACGCCGCCGCCGCGCATACGAACATGGACGAACTTCTTGTCGAGTGAAAACGCGGGCGAACGCGCGCTTCCAACAAGTCGAGTGTCGAGGCGCGCGCTATCGATGGAGCCACGTTCGGCAAGTCGAAGCGTATCGTCGCGCGTCAACGCGAGAGGCGAACCCGAAGCTACAAACGCTGAACCAGAAATCGACCATCGCCCATCAGCCGCGCGACCGACGCCGCGTGCGTGATCAACGATGACGGCCGCGTCTGGTGCCTGTGTGTCGCGCGGAGTGTTGCTTTCGGGAATCGTGATTTTCGCTGCCTGTGCCGCGTCAACGAGTGCGCGACATGCAGCGTCCGCGAGGATGTTCGTTTGCGAACTGGTCGGAAGGAACGCCTCGATGCGACGCGTGTTGCGCGCGACACCTGCGAGTGCGAAGAAGTCGCTCGCAGGCACCGGATCAAACTTGTGATCGTGACAACGCGCACACGCGATCGAAAGCGAGAAAAACGAACGCCCTGCAACGTCGATCGAGCCTGCGATGCGATCCGCTTCATCGACACGCACGTCGACTGGCGCATGCGTGGCAGGACCAAGGAACCACCAAAGCGTCGCGATTGGCGCGACGTTTGGCAACTCAAGCCCTGCGCGTGGCTCAAGCATGTCGCCAGCAATTTGTTCCGCGACGAAACGACCCAGCGGAACATCCGCGTTGAGCGCTTCGATCACGTAGTCGCGATAGCGCCACGCATGCGGAATCTCGTAGTCAAACTCATGCGCAAGCGTCTCGGCGTAACGCGCAAGATCGAGCCAATGCCGCCCCCAACGCTCGCCGAATGCAGCGCTCGCAAGCTTCGAATCGACAAACGCTGCGAACTGCGCTTCGCTTGGATCCGCGAGAAATGCGCGCAACTCTTCCTCGGTTGGCGGAAGGCCGACGAGATCGAAACTTGCACGACGAAGGAGATTGGTGGGAGAAGCGTCTTCGGTCGGGGCAGCAAGCCCCGCGCGCTCGCGCGTCGCGAGGACGAAGCGGTCGATGTCGGATTTCGCCCACGACTCATCAGCGACTGCCGGAATCGCTGCGTCCGCGAGCGGGCGAAACGCCCACGGCGCGGTGTACTCCGCACCCGACGAAATCCACGCACGGAGCGATGCAATCTCCGTCGCGGTCAACGCATCGTGACCTTCGGGCGGCATGCGATCGTCGAGGTCCGTTGAGGCAACGCGCACAAGAAGCGTGCTTGTCTCCGGCGAGCCTGGCGCAATGGCGCGCACGCCGTTCTCGAGCGCGGCGGTCGCGCCTTCGAAGATGTCGAGCCGAAGCCCCGCTTTGCGTGACTCCGCATCAGGCCCGTGACAGGCGAAACACTTCGCCGCGAGAATCGGCCGAATGTCACGATCAAAGTCAGGCGACCTCTTCGGCGATGAGCTTGTGGTGCTCGTGGTGGTCGTGGTGGTGTTCGTGGCGGCCGCAGTGCGCGCAGAGACACGCGAAGCAGCACTTGGCGCATTCTCGAACCCACGGGCACCTGCACTCGCCACAGTCAGTCCACCGCCGATGATTGGCGCCGCCAGCGCAAGAAGCGCGAATGCGCGGGCACGCGCACTCTTTCGCGTTGCATTCGTCTTCAGCATGGAACCGCGGAGCGACATATGTTCAGTATGGCCGCAATTCCCCTCACGAGGAAGCACGGACCGCGCTGTTCCACGAGTTTCGAGGCGCGATTTGCACGGGTCTTGGGCCTCAAGTCGTTGACCCGCACGGAGATTCACGCAGTGATCCGCGCAGTACCCCGCACAGTGATCCGCGCAGTGATTCGCGCCGTCCTACTCACGGCGATCCGATTCCGCTTCCGCGGGCGCGGGAATCGGCGCGCGACTGTCGAG
>JBJOHQ010000105.1:0-3280 GCA_046047595.1 Planctomycetota bacterium
TTGATACCAATGCCCATTCCCGCCATCTTCAACGCGCCACTGCACGGCGTCCTGCGCGGATGCGCCTGCGGCGATGGCGAGCGACGACAAAACTCCGAAACTCTTCTGACCAATGCTCTTCAGGGAACGCATCTGATTCTCCTCGTGCGCTTGTGGCGACCGTTGTGGGGACGAGGAGAGGAATGCGATGGCGCGCGTTTCGTGGGGGAAAATCGCAAGTGAAATCGAAAATGCCGCGGTGAACGTCGCGCATGCAAATCCGCATCGCGCCACAAATCGCCGCTGCGAACGAACTTGCGTTGCACTTCCGCGTGTGCGCGCAGCGGAAAGAAAACGAGCGAGATCCTCAGATGTTGGCGATGGCTCGGTGCCGAAGCGCTCGCCGCGCTCGCCAGGAACACCACGCCCGCCACTCACGCCGCGCGCTTCCACAGTCCACCGATCGGTTGCGATTTGCGTGAGAGCACGAAGAACATCACGCCAAACGCGATCATCGTGATCGAGAGCAGCATCGGAAGTGTGAGGAAACCGAGCGCGATGACCGGTGAGTCAGCCTCGCGGAATTGCTCGGTCGTGTACCGCAAGACGCCGTAACCCGCGAGAAACACGGCGGCGATCGTGCCCGCGCGACGCGGCGCGAGCCACGCGAGCGACATCAGGATGAGGAGGCACGGACCTTCAGCGAGCGCTTGGAAGAACTGGCTCGGGTAGTACGCGGTGAGTACGGGTGTGATCGCTGTGATGACTGCGTCGTGCGCGCTGTTCGCGTGGTCGTATGCGGTTGATTGAATCCACACGAGGAACTTCGCGTCAGAGAGGCGCTCGGTCGCGGGCGCGAGTTCGCGCAATGGTTCAAGCGACGCGGGAACATCGGTGAAGAGCGTGAGTTCTTCGGGGTACTTCACGCTCCACCACGGTGGATTCGCCTGCATCGCATCGGGGAGCGGACGACCCCAGAGTTCTCCGTTCACCCAATTCGCGAGGCGACCGAACATCAGGCCCCACGGAACCGCAAATGCAACCGCGTCGCTCACAACGAGCATCGGCACCTTCTCGCGACGCGCGAAGAGAATGACCGCGAGCGCCACGCCGATCACGCCGCCGTGACTCGACATGCCGCCTTTGTTGAGTTCAAGAAGACCCCAAAACGGAAACGCATCGCTGAATTGCCACAACAACGGACGGTCGTAGAAAACCACATGGCCGACGCGCCCGCCAACGATCACGCCGATGATGACGTTGGTCACGAGATCGCCCACTTGCCGCGTCGACAGTGGGATGCGATTCGAGCGCGCGAGCCATCGCAGGACGAGCCAACCCACGACAAACCCCGCGAGATACGACATGCCGTACCAGCGCGGGCCGATGCCTGGACTGATTTCAAAGACAAACGGATCGAGCGTGTGCACGATCGATTCGGCGAGGATCTGCGGGCTGAACGAACACGCCATGCGCGGATGCTACGAGAAAACGGCTCCGTCTCGCTACGCTAGAGGGATGTCGCACGATGGACCTGCTGAATTTGCAAAGCCTTCCCGTCCGGGTGAACTCACGCCGTTTCTGCGCAAACTGCTCAAAGGCGGGACGCTGACGGAATCTGAAGCGCGCGCGGCGTTCGAGGAGATTGCGTCGGGCGAATCACATCACGCAGAGATGGGCGCATTTCTTGCGTTGATGGCGACGCGATTGCCATCGGTCGATGAAATCGTCGGCGCGGCAACGGTCATGCGCGCGCGTGTTGAGCGCGTGCCGTGCCGAACTGCGCCCGACGCGATCGTCGATACGGCTGGCACAGGCGGCGCGCCGAAGACATTCAATGTGTCGACGTTGGCTGCAGTCGTCGCGGCAGCGGCCGGCGCGAAGGTCGCGAAGCATGGCAATCGCTCGCGGACTGGCCGTGGGTCGGCGGAAGTCATGGAGAAACTCGGCGTCGATGTCAATGCGTCGCCCGCGACGCAAGCGCGCTGCATTGATGAAGCCGGCATCTGCTTCTCGTTTGCGATTCATCATCATCCCGCCGCGCGACACGTCATGCCGGTGCGAAAGGCCCTCGGCGTTCCAACACTCTTCAACTTGCTCGGCCCGCTGACGAACCCTGCTGGCGCGGGGCGGCAAGTGATGGGTGTGTACGCGGGGCATTTCGTTCGGCCGATCGCGGAGGCGCTCGTGCGACTCGGCGCGACGCACGCGCTTGTGTTGCATTCGGATGACGGCCTCGACGAGATTTCGATCGCTGTGCCGACGCGTGTGGCGGAAGTTCGCAATGGTGCGGTGCGTGAGTGGACGGTTGATCCGCGCGCGCTCGGACTCGAACGTGCAGATCCCGCGGCGCTTTCGCCGCACTCGCTTGACGAGGCCGCGGCGCTCTTCACCAATGTGCTCTCCGGTGAAGAGCGCGGTGCGCGGCGCGCGATGGTGCTCGTGAATGCGGCGGCGGCGCTGTATGTCGCGGGTGTTGCGCCATCGATCGAAGACGGGATTGGCGTTGCAGCTGAGGCGATTGATTTTGGTCGCGCGCTCGCGACGTTTGAAGCGCTGCGCGAGAAGTCGCACGGGCGATGAGTGTGCGTGGTGAGCGAGTGAGTTGAGTGAGCGCGCTCAGCGCGCGAACGAGCGCGCGAGTTGACGAGCGAGTCGAGTGAGTGAGCTCAGCGCGCGAACGAGCACGCAAGCTCCGCCGCTGAGGGGGCACGGTTGCGATCTGCGACAAACTCGCGCGCGCGTCTCGCGCATCTCGAAAAAAATTTGTCGTCGAAATTTCTGCGTGGAAAAAGTGCCACACTTTGGCGTGTGGCGTCTTTCGCTGTGTAGTTTGACTGCACGCGATTGTTGTTGAGCGGCGACGATCTGCGGATGAACCCAGCGGCGGGCGTGAGGGGAAACGGGGGAGCGGGGGGAGAATCTGGGAACGAACTTGGGGGCGAGTTCGGGGGATGAGTTTGGGGATGAACTCGGGCCCTCATCAAAGGAGAAGTCAACGTGTCACGATTGAGGTTCGCACACAACGGAAGGAACATGAGCGAGATGCCATACATGAAGCGCCATGAATGAGTCACCATAAATGAGGGGCCACAAATGAGGGGCCACGAATGAGGGACCACGAACGAGGGACCACGAACGAGGGACCACGAATAGAACACCATCAACAACTCGGTGGGAAGAGTGTGACTGTGTGAGGCCGCAAGACTTGGCTGAAGCTGCGTGAGATGCGCACTTCGACCGACGTCGCGCTGATCGGGGGAATTGATGTCCATCACACATCTTGGGAAAGGAGCGCAAA
>JBJOHQ010000106.1:0-3638 GCA_046047595.1 Planctomycetota bacterium
CGCGAGCGACGCGAAACCAAGACCAATACCGGTCCACGCGAGCCCGCGGCCTTGCATGGGCGGTTGCGCATTTCGAATGCGATCAAGCGCGATCATGCCAAGCATCATCGCGAGCGCGCCAGCGAGACCAACACCGCAGCACGACGTGAGGAGCGCAACACTTCCCATCGTCGCACTTGCGATCGCAAGCCAACTGCGCGGGAGTGGCTTGGAGCCGCTGGGCGTCGTGGGAGGCGTCGATGGGAAACTGGGGGAGTTCTCAGAAGACAAGTCCGGCGTTTATATCCCTTCGATGCAACTGCTGCTACGCCGAAAAAAACGGCGCGTCGTTGGACGCGCCGAGTGGAAATCATCAGTGGAAACTATGAGTGGAAGTTCCGAGTGGGAATCACGAGGAAGCGTGTTTCCCAAACACGCTCTACGAAACGCAGAGCGCGAGTGACTCAGCAGAGATTACGGGCAGTCGCCCCACGCGCCGAGGAGTTCTGCGAGGTCCGCTGCATCCGTCCCGCCATCCCCGTTGAGGTCGGCATCTGGGCCGCCCCACGCGTTCAACATGACGGCGAGATCCGACGCGCCAACCGCGCCATCCTCATCGAAGTCGCCCGGGCACGGTGCAACTGGGGTGCAGGTGAGAGTCAGCGTGCCTGTTCCGCCGCCCGAAACGCCGCCGACGCGCACGAGGATGCTGCTGCCAGCGACCACGGGGAATGTCATCGAACTCGTCGAGCCTGCGCAGCCAGCACTGTCGTTGTTGCATGCGATGAGCGATCCGAGCGGCGGGCACGCGAGCGAATACGCAGCGAGCCGCGTGTTGAAGTTGGCCGCACCGCAGGTTGAGATCGTCATGTTGCCGGTGCACGACGCGGTGAAGATGTACCAAAGGTCGTTCTGCATCTGCGTGCCAGTTCCGTCGTCGCACGAGACAGGGAGCGCAGTCGCACTCGCAGTCGCGCTCGTCGAATTGAACGGAATCGAGCCTTCGCTCACGAGCGTGGCAGCATTGCACTCGTCATTCGGCGGAATGATGACCGACGACACGCCCACCGAATCGATGTACCAATCATCGTCTTGACCATCGACGAGCGCACGGAAACGAATGCGGAACTTGTTGTGCTTCGCGTTGCCTGGCAACGTGTGCTGCCACGACTCGAAGGTGTTTTGATCCACGCCGTCCGACGTAATCGTGTTGATGACCGTCCAGTCCAACAGGCTGTTGAGGTACTCGACAACCAGTTGCTTGCCAGCTTCCACGCCGCGGTGCTGCGTGGAGTAGGTGAGATATGCCGTCGTGACACCGCTCAAGAGGATGAAATTCGATCGAATCTCGTCGTCGCCGTACTCCAAGTTCGAGATCGCATCGAGGTTGAGCGATCGCGTCGGCGTGGGTTCTGCGACAGCTCCCGTGGAGACTGCCGCGCCCTTCGAGTAAATCCAATTGGTGGTGTTGATTGCCGCCGACGCATCGAAGTTGTCGACGAACGGCGGGGTGATCGGCGCAGGAAGCGCAGGGTCACAGGCCACGGCGTTGCGGAATGCCGTGATTTGCGCTTGTTCCGTCGCGGAGAACTTGAGATTGGTTCCGGTCGTGCCCTGACAGCTGTTGATGATCGAGCACATGATGTTGCACGGATTCGCCGAATCGCAGTGCTGTGCTTGCCAGTTGTGGCCAAGCTCGTGCGCCGAGAGCGAGACTCGGAAATCAAGATTCGTGGTGAAACGGCTCTCGACGGCGGAGTACGCGAGGTTCCCGCCGCCAGAACAGTCGTTGCCAGACTGGTTGCACACCACGCCAAGCCACGCAAGGCCGATGACGTTGCCCGTGATCGACTTCCCGGTGAAGAGTTGCGCGACGTCACGCTGAATCTGGCTCTCCGGCGTCGTGTTCCACTTGGTGCGGAACTCGCAGAGAAGGTCGTCCATCACGCTTGTGGTGTACGGATCCGCGGACGTGGTTCGAATGACGAAGCCTGAGAACTCATAATTGATGTTGACATCGCGGTCGTAGACGAGCGAGACCGAGTTCATCACGTTCTCAATGTCATTCACGGTGTTCGTCGCGTTCTGTCCGTTCTTCTGGAAGAACTCAAAGTCCGCGTCGAATGCGATTTCGGCGATGTACGGATTCGTTCCGGCGATGCCGCCTTCGCCCCCGTTGCCGCCCCCGTCGCCGCTCGCGCCGCCGAGCGGCCCGACATCACCCGCGCCCGGCTGCTCGCCCGGGTCCGTTGGAAGGCCAAGCATCCAATCGGGGCTTCCGAGGTTCGCCTCGTCATTGCCACAGCGATGGAAGTCACGCGGTGCAACATCGCCGTGCGAATAGACGACGTACTCGTTCGCCGCGCGAGAGGCATCAAAGTCGGTGCTCGGTTGCACGAAGATCGTGTCGTCCGCGAGGTCGATGGTTGCCCAAAGCTTTCCGTCGATGATCGAGGCAGCAACCAGCGCGCCGTTCGACGCGAGCGTGCCGCGGTACGTGCGGTGCGGCGGAAGTGGGGCCTCTTCGTAGACCCCGTTGCCGCGATCGAGGAGCAGCCGTGCGTCGGCGGTGCGCAGCGACGTACGGAAGAGACGCAGCGTTTCGACCTTGCCGCGAATCGGAACAGTGATTTCGGTCTGTTCGGGCAGTCCACTCGGCACGCGAAGTTGCGCGGTTGTGAATCGAACAAGATCAGGAACGATGAAGCGTGGTGATGCGGGCGCGCTTGGAGGAACCGGGCCACCCTTCGGCGGGGCAGCTTCAGCCGCACAGAGCGGCGAGGCAACGAGGGTTCCGAGAAGAGATGCGGCAAGCAGCGATGGTGTGAAGTAGCGCATGGGTGGTCTAGAGGAAGTCCAACGGGACTTGCAAATCGAGAGATCGGCAAGCGAGAGGTGATCGGTTGGAATCTACGGCGTGCGTGTGCGGGGAACGGAAAATCTCGTCGAATCTGGCGGGGATTCATGTCGATCGGGGGATTGATCGCAGAATTCGGCCGTGATGCTCGCCCGAGAACGTGCGTGCTTTCACGTTCGCCGGGATGAGAGGGTTCGCGTTCGTCGCGCCGTGGGACGCATCTCCTTTCGCACTTCGTGCAAAACGCGACGCCACGCAACTGCGCGTGAGGTCGCGCACAGCTGCACGAAGTTCACGGCGCGGTACGACCTCTCACGGCACTTTCGTGCGGGTGATCGCGCGGGGCATTCCTCAGATCATTCCTCAGATGATTCCTCAGATGATTCCTCAGATGATTCCTCGGATCACGGACCAAAAAAGCAGCGGGGACCCGTTGAAGGGTCCCCGCTGAGAAACGCAATCTGAGCAAACTACTGAGCGCTTTCACGCTCAGCCTTCCGAACGATCAACCCCAGTTGCCGAGGAGGATCGCGAGGTCGCTCGCGTCGGTGCTGTTGTCACCGTTGAGGTCAGCGCCGTTGGTGCCCCACGCCGAGAGCATGGTTGCGAGGTCGGCGGCATCAACGCTGCCGTTGCCGTCGAGGTCGCCAGCGATTGGTGGCGGACCGCTTGGAACCGTTGCCGCGGCGTTCGCCGACGTCGCGGTGCTCGAAGCGGTTGGGTTCTTCCAAAGACCGAGCGTTGCGTTGCCAGCGGCTGGAGCCTTATCGCAGGTGAAGCGGAAGTTGTAGAGGGTCGACCA
>JBJOHQ010000107.1:0-8957 GCA_046047595.1 Planctomycetota bacterium
TCGACCGTCGCGGGCGCGGTGATCGTCTTCTTGTACGGTGTCATTTTCGAGAATCGCTTCCTGCCAATTGTGGCGTGTGCGCTCGGAACCTTCGTCTCCCTCGCGTGTGTCTCGCGCGCGTTGAGCGCAGGCGGGCTTGGGTTTCCTGTCGTTGCATTGGCAGCATCACTGGTACTTCTTTGGTGGATGTTGCGAACTCGGCCGCGGCCCGTCGGCGTGCACGCCACTCCACGCCGCGGCCTCTCTCCAGGATGGACCGCGCTCGGTGCAATCGCGCTCGCGACTGGTACGGGCGCCGTCGCGGGACGCGCAACTGACCCGAACCGCCCGGTTGAAACTGCGCCAAAACCGGCTGGACCCAAAGTCGTCAACGTCGACTTCGACATGCATCCGTTCGTTGGTCAGCGCGTCGAAGAGACGCCGATCGGCGCATCCTTGCCAGGTCTTGCCGAACGTACGCGAGGTCAGACAACCTTCGTGGTCTTCTACTTACCCAATTGTCACGCGTGCCACTCTCTCTTCGACCAGTTCTTCTCATCGCCACGTCTCGAACAAGTCTTCACGGTTGAGATTCCGCCCGCTGATGGCGTCCCGCAAGTGGACACTGGCGAGGAACCTGAACCGATTGTGTGCGTGGGCTGCGAGCCGCTGTTGCTGCCGACAGGACCAAACTATCTGGTCGCAAGTCCGATGGTCGTGAAGATCGAAGATGGCGTCGTCACCTGCGTGAGCGATCGTTTCAAGGGCGAGTGCCTTTTGGCGCCGTGAACTCTCAACGCGCGATGCGAACGCTTCGCGCATCGATCGAGAGTTGTACGTCGTTGGAACATCGATATCGACGAGGCGCGCGCGCATTACTCGACGCTGCCATCTCAATCATCGATCGCGACATTTCGCCGCCACCACTTCGCACCAGTTGGGCGATCAAGTGACATCGGAATGAGAGCGGAAGTTTGTCAAAGTCCTCGCGACTACAACTTGTCTTGTCTCGGCCAAGAATCTCGGCGACACGTTGCTCGCGCCATTCAAGACACTCACGGGCTTCATCCGCCAGATTGCCAATTCCGCGGGCAAGACGCTCAACGAGCAACGCGACTGCAGGTTCACCGCGCATCGCGCCTCGCGCATGAAACGCGTTACTCGGATCTTCAATCCAATCCACGTTGCACTCGGTCAGAAACGTGCGGAGATCCGCGCGAGAGATATCAAGAAGCGGGCGCGCGATCGACACTTCTCCCCAATCGTGCATCACGCGCCGCGGTCGGAGTCGCGCGAGACTTTCGAGTCCGTCGCCGCGTTCAAGCGCGAGGAGCAGCGACTCCGCGCGATCTTCCGCTTGATGTGCGACGACAAGCGTTCGGATCTCAAGTCTCTGCGCAAGCCTGACGGCGGCGGAGTAACGCGCATCGCGCGCTGCTGCGAGCACATTCGCATCGAGTTTCACTTCGACACGCTCGCAGACACACGATCCCACTCCAAGCGCACGCGCAGTGGAGGCCACGAGCTCGACCTCACGCGCCGACTCCTCGCGCAATCCGTGATCGATCGACAAGACGGCGAGCTTCGATCGAGCCGCGGGCCCAACACGATCGGTGAGCGTCGCCATCGCAAGAAGCAGCGCCATCGAATCGCTGCCTCCACTCACGAGGAGTAACGCCCGCGCCGATGGATCGACTTCCGCCCGCGCGAGGCCATCAGCGACTCGCGCGATCAGCGCATGACGCGACGCACGACGCAGCGTCTCTGTCGGATCGGATCGAAGGAGGGATGTGCGCAGCGCTTCCATAAGGCGTTGGTCACTCTGGTCAAAGTCCCATGATGATCCGCGTCGAAGGGCGACGTGCTCGCAAAAGCGCGTGCGTCAACCACAATCGCCGCTAGGTGTCTGAATCCTCGAAACGCGCGATTTACCGCGAATTGCTCGAAGTTCCGCTCGCGGGCCGCGGCGTCTGCAGCGTACCGAGTGGCTCGAGGTCGATGCGCGCGACCAAGCGACCCGGCGCCGGCGACTCGTACGCAAACCGCAATCGGCCGAGTTGCTCGATTGTTGCCGCCAGTGCGTCGATCCCTCGGCCAACGCGGTCGTTCGGGTCGTTGCTCGCAAGTGGTCTCCAACGCCTGAGAACGCTCGCAGCGCGCGGCCCATCGCAAAAGCCGATTCCACCCGCGGAAGTCTTCCCGTCCCCCGAACAACTTGACCGCTCAAGACGCTCGGAAACATCACCGAGCCATTCCGTGTCGCTCGCATAGACCTGCCAACCGCCACACGGCGTACGCACGGTGCTCCAACAGAGGACGCACGCGCCGAGTTTGAACGACTTGCCGAGGTACCGATCGAAAAACGGACCGAGCGCCGTTCCAGTGTGCTCAGAAGTTGCGTCCTCTGTGGTTGAAGCCGGGCGCTTCGGTTCGATGCGAGGGTCTGGGTGAACCGTTCCGTCGACACCGTGCGGCGCGGACGCGCCCTGCTCCGTCGCGCGAGCGAGGCCACAGAGAACTCCGCGCATTTGCAATCGTTGGTCGCGCTCCGCTTGAACGGAGTCATCGACGCGCCATGCAACCGCGAGAGCTGGAGCCGCTGCTCTCGACGAGGCGCCGACGACGAGGAGTCGCTCCCCCGCGAGGTTGGCGCGCATCGACGGCGAAGGGCGCAACTCGGGGATGATCGCAAGCCAAAAAGCGTCACTCGGATCGGGAACCCCGTCTGCAGGATTCGCAATCGCGAAGACCGCGCGTTCTTCAAATGCCCGCATGAGGGTTCCATCGAGCGCGTGCTTCTTGCCAGGCTCGCCGATGGGCGAATCGTCGTAACGCCCCTCAATCTCCGCCTGCAAACCAGCGCGACCTGGCAAAGGGTTTGGGCGAATGCCAATGACCGTCGCACCACCGATCGGCGCGTCGTGGCGGATGAACACTCGCAGCGGTGCATCCGAAACAAGAAGATGCTGCGCCAACGGCTCACCGAGCAAACTCGACTCGGAGTCCTCCACGGCGATGCGCTTCGCGGCTTGATCGAGAATGACGTCAGCGCCAGTTGTTGGCGCGATGAGCAACCAACCACCGACACGCCGTGCGTGGAGTCCTTCGGTCGGCGCCTCGAAATTGCCAGGCCCACGTAGTCTTGCGCCGAGCATCTGCAAGACGCGCTCGCAACGATCGTCCTCGGCTTGGATTCCGAAGATCCAAGACGAGACAAGTTGCGCGTTGCTACTCGGTGAATTGAGGTTCGAGTTGGGGTTCTCACGACCCGCGTTGTTGTTGGCATTGTTTCCCGCGTTGGCGCCATCTCGATCGGATACTTCGAGATCAACAAGCGCAAACGCGATGCGTCCCGCGAACACTTCGCGCGCGACGGTGTCGCTCCCCGCGTTACAGCGTCGCGCAAGCGCATCGAAGGTCAGAAGCGCATCACGGCCCGCGATCGCTTCAACAATTGGTCGAATGCTCGTCGCGTTCTCGCGTCCAAGAAGTTCAGAGAGCCCGCGCGCATCAAACGCAAACGTCGACGACTTCGGCGCGAGCGCAAACCCCGCATTATCCGCGCGCGAACTTCGTGCGCCCGTGAACGCCACAAAGAAGCACAGCACGACTGGCAGCCAACGCAGCGCGGGGTGAGGTTGGCCTTGAGTTTGGCCTCGAAGCGCGCTGTGAAGTTTCATTCGAAGTGAGCTTCGAACTGAGCTCAGCACCGTGCTTACAAGTCGGCCTCGAGTTGCGCTCACGCGATTCGCTGACACGAATTCCATCGTTTCAGACGGCTCGATCACTCGTGGAGCAATGACTCGTGGAGCAATGACTCGTGGAGCAATGACTCGTGGAGCAATGACAGGCATGAGCACGCGCTGCAACTTTCAACTCTTCTGAAACGGTGCGGCAGCTTCGGAGTGTTCGTGCACAGCGTCATCCGCAGAGGACGGCGAGGCATGTTCGTGGGTCGGCGTCGTCGAAGGGGCGGAGAACGGCCCGACGATCGCGCGTAGGGCCTCAATGCCATCACTCATCGCAGACCCCTGCTGCCGAAGACCCGTTTCGACTGCCGTCGCAACTGGCGTTGACTGTGCCCCGCCTGCCGCATCGGGCAGCATGTCGCGCACGAGCGGGAACGATGTGTAGAGAACCACGACCAACATTGCGGCGAGCCCGACAGGTAGCACCCGACGCGGGAACTCAGCCATGATCCTGTTTGCGAGTGCTTCCGCGCGCTGATGATCGTGGCACGGGTCTGTGCTCCGACGTGCTTCACTCCGCAGCGACAAGAGCACGCGAACAAGAAGTCGCTCGGCGCGCATCGACGGGCCGTCGCGTCCAGCATCGTTGGAAGGTTCGTGCCAATCGCTCATCGGAAAACCTCTTGAGGATTCGGCGTACCACTCAATTCGATCGCCTCAAGCATGCGACGACGCGCACGGAAGAGGTGACTCTTGACCGTGCCCTCGGGCATCGAGAGTTCAACGGCGATGCGCTCGACAGGCCAACCTTGTTGATGGAAGAGCAAAACGATCTCGCGTTGCGGCGACACCAACGCATCGAGCGCGACCTCGATCATCCGCCCCATCTTCTTTGATCGTTCGACTTCCTCAAGGACATGTTCGGGACGTCGGTGATCGTCGGCTCGATACTCCACCGTCTCACTGTCCGCCGACGGCTTCATTTTCTGATGGTGATTCACCAACAGTCGCTTGCCGATCGTGAACAGCCATGTTGAGAATCGGAAGCGCTCGTCAAAGCGATCCAACGACTTGATCACCCGAACGAAGGCTTCTTGGGCGATGTCTTCCGCGAGCTCAGACTTTCCGCAAAGCCGGAAAATGAACGATTCAAGCGGACGTTGGTACGCACGAATGAGTTCGGCCACCGCTTCGCGATCGCCGCTGCGTGCACGTCGAATGGTGAGTCGTTCGGTCTTTGCGTCAAGCATGGGACGGACCTCTCGAGATCGACCGGAAGCCAGGGAACCGAGTGTACGGGCGACACCGCGCTGCGTTCCGATCTTCTGTTGGGATTTGCGGATTGTGACTACCGCGTACGAAGGCTCAACGTCCGGGTTCGTCATCCATTGCCGAGCCGGACGATTGCCCGCCCAACGACAGCGCCCCGAGCGAACTCGAGGCGCTTGCCTTTGGAACCGGAGAGTGCGCGTCGTGCGGGCTACACACACGCGTTACGCAGCACGCGAACGCGCCGCCTTCACAGAGTTCCATGTCACCGGAGTCGACTCCATACGCTGGAGCGTTTCGAGCATTTCGAACGGCGAATTGGCCTCAAAATCGGCGCCAATCTCTTCGGAAAGGCCCGGCGCCCGCTCAAACACTCCACAGCCGACACCGAGCCGAAGCCCCGGAACTGGGTCTTGAGTGCGAACCGCGGTCAGCAGTCGCCTCAGTCGAGGAGCATCTGGGCCAGCGGCAGCAAAGCTCACGAAGTACGCGGGCCGCCGCGCGGCGATCTGTGAGAAGAGTTCGTCCGATTCGACGCCGCCTCCGAGATAGAGGACGTCGAAACCGTCGGCCTCAGCGAGGCCCGAGAAGATTTCCCCTGCGAGTTCTTCCGTCGATCGCGGCCCGGTAGCGACCACGACGAGTTTGCAGCGCGCTGGCCGTTTCGCAAGGCCGCACTCGATCCGCTGCACGAGTTGGGCGAGGAGAACCGTCGCCGTGTGCTCTTCAGCTGTTCCGATCTGGTCGCGGCGTGCCAGCGCGTCGAGCGTGGCGCACGCAGGCCAGGCGAGTTCGCGCAAGGCGCTTGTCGCGTCGCCGCCGCGCTCCGAATGGCCATCGAGAAACTCGCGGATCAGATCGCGGCAGCCAACGCGATCCCCTTGCAGGAGAAGCCGCACAAACCGCTCGAGTTCACGCGAGGTGCGGGAAGAACCAAAACCGTTTCCGTAGAAGTCCGTGGCCTGAGGCATGGCCGAGCTCCAACGTTGGGAACAATTCGGGCGATCCCCGCCGCGTCCTGTTCAGATGCCGTTGAGCCGGATCCTCCGGCAGAAATGGGTGCGGTTCGATCCATCGAACCGAAAGCGACAAGCAATGGACGCGGCCTTCCGTTTCACCCCTGCCGCGCGGAACGCTCGAGAATCCAAAGTTCGCGTGACAGAACCCGCAACATTCGCCGAGCCTCTCTGACACCCTCACAGTCGGGCACCATTTGGGAACCATTTGGGCGCTACGAGAGGACCTCATCGAATTCAAGAAATGAGTTCGCAATCGAACTCAAAGTCGAACTCAGTGTCGAGCTCAAGGTCGAACTCAAAGTCGAAATCAAAGTCGAAATCAAAGTCGAAATCAAGGGCGAACCGAAGCCCGAGTTCAGGAAAGCGGGCTTGCGAACGCTCGTTGGTCAGCGCGTCGCGACGCGGCCGCACGTCAGCACGCATGTCCCGAACGTGAGTTCCTTTTGATCGACAGCACTGAAGCCAGCGGCGAGCACTGCGGCGCGAAGTCGATCGCGGTCGAGGAATGTCTCGACGGAGCGAGGGAGGTACCGATAGGCACCAGAACGATCACGCGCGAGAAGCGATGCGGTCCACGGCATAATCCGGTGGGTGTAGAGCCGATTCATCGCGCGAATCAGTCCGTTGCGCGGCTCATCAAACTCAAGCACCACCAGTCGGCCTCCGGGTCGCAAGATGCGACGAAACTCCGCGAGTGCTTTGGTTGGTTCACTGACATTGCGCAGTCCGAACGCGATCGACACCACATCCGCGCACGCATCCGGAAGTTGCAGCGCCATCGCATCACCTTCGCGGTACTCGGGGCAGACTCGTGCAGGGCGGGTCGCGGTAGAGTCGCTCGCGGTCGAACTCGTTGCCTTCGAGATCTTCGGCGTGGCCGCAGCGCTCTTCACACGTGCGATATCAAGCATCGGGGCGGTGAAATCAATTCCGATCACCGAACCCGCGCCAGACGTCGCGAAGAGTTCGGTGAGGTCACCCGTTCCGCACGCAACGTCGATCACAGCGTCGCCTGGTCGCACTTCAGCCATTCGAACAGCCGCGCGACGCCAGCGTTGGTCAAGGCCGAAGGAGTGGACGCGATTGTTGAGGTCGTACGCACCTGCGATCGACGCAAACATGTCGCGAACCTTCGCGGCCTTGTCGCTGCGAGAGTGCGGGTCCTGAGCGAGTTCTTGAGGTTGCCAGACCGCTTTGGGCATAGACGCCGAGTATAGGCCTCGACGCACACTCCATGCGCTCTCCATGCGCTCTCCATGCGCTCTCGCGCACACTCGGCTACATTCCGCACGGATGATTGTGGACCTCGATACACGCCTTTGGATGCGCATCGATGACCTCGGTGACGAGGTCGCAAGTGCCGTGCGCCGGAACACCGCAGGTCGGTGGCTTCAGCCCGATGCGTCGCCAGAGGCGCACCAAACGGCCGCACGCACGGTCGATGCGGCCGTGATTCTCGGCTATCGCAACAACACGGTCCGCGGTGCGATTGCGGAAGCGCACCTCGTCGAAGCGGTTTCTCGCAGCGAAGGGCGTCTTTTCTACGCGCGAGCCATCGATCCAACCTCGAGTGATGCGATCGCGTCCGTTGAGAGCGCGCGATCAAGTGGTGCGAGTGGAATCTGGCTCGACCCTGCGCTGCAGGGCTTTCATCCGGCGGACACCCGCGCGATGAAACTTTTCGATCGAGCCGAAGCGAACCAGTTGCCGGTCTTTCTCGGTTGGTCTGGCCCAACTCCCCCATCGGCGCGGCTCGAGTACGCGCGTCCCTATCTTCTTGATGAGGTCGCGCGCGCGTTCCCTCGACTCGCGATGGTGATCGGCGGATTCGGCGCTCCATTCCTCCACGAAACCCTCGCGCTCCTCGCGAAGCACGATCGCGTCTTCACACACACCGCGGGCGTCGCAGCCCGACCGTGGGAACTCTTACACGCGCTCGAACTATGCCGCGATCACGGCGTCGATCGCAAGGTGCTCTTTGCGTCGGGATTCCCATTCGATACGCCGGTTCGCGCGATCGAAGCGATCTACGGCGTGAACACGATGGTGCATGGAACTGGCCTTCCGCGCGTGGCGCGGAGCGTGCTTCGCGAAATCATCGAGCGTGACAGCATCAGTTTGCTCGGGCTTGGGCGGCCGCCACTGCCACGCGAACGAGACACGAGTCGGGCACTTGCGAGCGAGGCACCACTTCGCATGACAGGAGAAATGGGATGAACGAAGTTCCGATCACAGAGAACCATGCATGCGATCGCCAAAATTCGAGAGAGCGCTGCGCGAAGTACTGCGATCGTACGGGTGCGCGCACAGGTGCACGGACAGGCACGCAGTCGGCCGCGCGGGCCGTCGCCCTCTTTCTCACCGCGGGCTTGGTCGGAGTTTCCGGCTGCTCGGCGTTCGACGGCATCTTTGACCGTGATGTTGGCGAGGTTGAACTCGTTGCTCTCGGCGCGCGGCCCGTCATCCTTGGACGAGAGATGGTTTCAGCGGCGTACGTGCGCAAGGAGAGCGAAGACAGTTTTTGGTTCGCCGATGTTCCGCTCGAATCCCTCGTCGCCCCTGAAAATGGCGCCGCAGTCAAGAATGCGATGTTTGTGCATGCTCAACTCCTTTGGTATCCCAAGCCTGGCATGACGCCGCTCGACTCAACCGCCACCAACCTCACGTTGCGTGTTGTGATCGTTTCAGAAGGCGAAGTTGGCATCTATGGTGGAGCCGGTTTTGCGCGCCCGAAGGGTGATCCGACTGTTGGACCAATGACCCTCGCGGTGGAGGGCGGAACACTCACGCTTCTCGAGAAAACTGCGGGTTTCAACGACCTTTTGAGCCCAGTTGGATTTGAAAGCGTGCTGTCCGCGCCGTTGGAGCCAGAGATTGCCAACCGATGGCGCCGGACGGTTTCACAGTTCGTGACGAACGCGCTCGGCAAGTCGATGTGGGTGCACGCAAACGAGCGCCCCGAGAGTCATCCTTACTTGGCCGCGACGGAGAGCAGCGCCCT
>JBJOHQ010000108.1:0-3953 GCA_046047595.1 Planctomycetota bacterium
AGGAAGCCTGCGACGGTCAAGACGCGCTTTCGAAGGTCAGCGCGTTCGCGCCCGAACTCCTGCTTGTCGATTGGAACATGCCCAACATGGACGGCATCACCTTCGTCAAGAACTATCGCGCACAAGGTGGAAAGAGCCCAGTGGTTATGGTCACGACCGAAGCGGAGAAGACCCGCGTCGTGGAAGCGATCAAGGCTGGAGTCAACAACTACGTCGTGAAGCCGTTCACGCCAGATGTGTTGTCGCAAAGGATCAACGAAACGCTTTCGCGGACGAAGGCTGCGTAAGCACTCTTCGAGTCGTGGGTGTGTTGTGGCTTTGTGGATCGGGGATTTTCATGTCACAGGCCAGTTCCATCGCAACCGAGCGGCTTCCGGTCGTTCGACTCCTTGAAGGCGGCGCACTCGCGACGCTGGAGATTCCGATTGAGTCTGCGAGCGAAGTGGTCACACACGAGGCACTCGTGGCGCTCGTGCGCGAGCGTGGCGTCCTTGTCGATCGCGCAGTGGATGACGCGGTGCGCGCACTTGCTGAGTTGCATGCAGCGCGACTCGCGGAATTGGCGTCGATGGATCCATCACTTGCGCTTGAAGCGGATCGTGGCCCCACGACGGGGCCGATCGCAACAGCGCAACGAGCGATTGATGGAACCGCTGCATGGATCGAATGGAGTCCGGCGTTCGCGCCGGAAGCATCGGTTGAGAACGGCGCCGAAACAGCGACGCTTCAGCAATCGACTCCGGTCGATCACTACAACCGGATCAAGCGATTGAAGGTCGCGGCGAATGAGGCGCTCGGTCGAATTCATCCGCCAGGCGAAGGAGTCGATGGCCGCGATGTTTGTGGGCGAACGATCGCGGCGCGTCGCGGGCGCAAACTCGCGCTCGCCCCCGATGAGAGTGTTCAAGTTGAGGCCGACGGCACGATTCGTGCGCTGAAAGACGGTGTGCTTTCGCTCGCGCGGCTTAAGATCGCGGTCGTCGACGCAATGGAAGTGTCTGGCGCGGTTGACTTCTCGACGGGCAACATTGATTTCGTCGGCTCGGTCAAGGTCGCCGATGGAGTTCGCGACAACTTCACGTTGAAGGCGACTGGCGACGTGACGGTGCGCGGGCTTGTCGAGGCGGCAGATGTTGTCGTTGGCGGCGACTTCTGTGGTGAGCGCGGTGTGGCTGCGCGCAATCAAGGGCATCTCTTGGTCGATGGCTGCGCGGAGACTGCGTACCTCAACGGCGTCCGCGGACGCGTGCGAGGATCCCTCGCGGTCGACCGCGAGATCGTCGGTTGTGAACTTCTAATCGGCGGCAATCTGAAGATTGCGCGCGGCGCTCTCGTCGGTGGTCATGTGGTTGTCGGCGGCGCGGTCCGAGCCGAAGCGATCGGTACCGAAGGTGGGGCAAAGACATCGCTGCGCGTTGGCGGAATGCCACTCGAACTCGCGCGCGCGGCGAAGATCGCGACGCTCGTCAAGCAGCTCTCGCGACAGGTAGCGCCGCTTGAAGAAAAGCAATTCGAGATCACCGAGCGTGGTACGAAGGCAACCGCGGCTGAAAAGGAAAGCCTCACGGAACTCGCATTTGAGATCGCGGAAGTTCGGCGCCGAATTCGCCTGCTCGAAGAAGAGCGGCAACGCCTTCTTCTCGACAATGGCATGCGACGAACCGTGCAGATTGACGTCCACAAAGCGATCCACGCTGGCACGACGATTCACGTCGGAACCCGCGAGGCGCGCTTCGCCTCGACGCTCAAGGGACCTGTATCCATCACATGGGATGAATGTCGCAACCTGCAGTTTCGCGTGGCGGGCGGCAAGGTGCAGGATCTCGCCGATGTGGCGACGGTGCGCGAAGTCGCCGCGTGAGGCACGAGCCCTCGGTACCATCGCGGCATGCGCATCGGAGTCATCATCGCGGCCGCTGGACGAAGTACCCGTTTTGGGGAGGGCGACAAACTCTCGCAGGATCTTGGCGGCCGTGCGGTTCTACTTCGCACGGTGGAAGCCTTCGTCAAACGTGATGAAGTCGCGGCAATCGTTGTTGCGGGTCCGCCAGATGACCTTGAAGCGTTTCGAACGCGCTTTGGGCCAGCACTTGGTTTCAACGGTGCGCGCATCGTCGAGGGTGGTCGCGCGGAGCGATGGGAATCGATCGCGCGCGCGATCGCGGAGTTGCCCGACGACATCACGCATATCGCTGTCCACGACGGCGCGCGTCCATGCGTTGGGAACGAAATGCTCGATCGGATTTTCGCAGCCGCGCAGGTCGCGAAGGCCGTCGTTCCAGGTGTCGCGGTGCGCGACACGCTCAAGCGTTGCGGCGTCGAAACGGTGTCGGCTGCCGCGGATGACGCGATTGCGGACATGATTCTTGGCGATGTCGGGCGCGAGCAGTCGAGCGGTCGACCGATCTTGGAGACGGTGTCGCGGGAGAATCTCTTCGCAGTGCAGACTCCGCAGGTCTTCGACGCAGCGCTTTTGCGCGAGGCGTACAAGAAGGTTGATCTCGTCGGCACGACCGATGATGCGAGCGTGATCGAGCGTTTCGGTGAACAGGTGTTGGTCGTCGAAGGTGATCCGCGCAACCTCAAGATCACGACGAAAGACGACCTTGCACTTGCGCGCGCGATCTTGAATATCGCGCCACCCGCCGATCGCGCGGCGCACTTGCGATTCTGAGCTTCGCGTCGAGCGATATGAGAAAGAACGAAGGCCGTCGTTGAGACGGCCTTCTTCGTTGGGTGTTGGCTCTTGCGTTGAACCTCCGCGGGGTGCGCGGTGGTTTCATCGCTCAGCGCGTTTACTCATGCGTTTCCGACGCATCGCGCGACGCGAACACGATGCGTTCGTAGACGACTGCGAAATCGATCGCGTCGACAAAGCCGTCGCGGTTGACATCGCCGAAGAAGTGGTCGCCCGCAGTCCATGCGCCAAAGAATGCGACGAGGTCGGTTGGTGTCACCGCGCCGTCGAGATCAACGTCGCCTGCGGCGATGGCGCACGCGATCGAGTTGCCTTCGGCGAAAGCACTGTCGCCCTCGCCTGCACGAGGCGCGAGAAGTGCCGCCGAGAGTTCAGCGTCCAACTTCGCGTCGCTTTGCTCCATCATCGCGAGGATGCGCGCGGTCACCACATCGCACGAGACATCGAGTTCCGTCGATGGGCGGCTCGCATCGTCTTCGTCCGAGCCGTTTGAGGTGCTGTCAGTCGGTCCGTCGGTATCGTCGCTCGTGCCATCAGCTCCGTCGGTTGGTGCATCGAGCTCTCCAGCGCCACCGTCGGCAGCCGCGCCGTCGCCTGGCAGGAATCCAGCGATGCCTCCGTCGCTGCCGCCGCCCGACGCATCACCGTCCGCAAGGGACGGCGCTCGGAAGCCGGTGTCAGGCAGGCTTTGCAACGTCGCGCCGAGCGCGTGATTCGCACGAATCGTGTAGGTGCCGATCTGTCCGACGGCGATCGTGGTGTCTTCAAAGACAAGCGTGGTCGCACTCGTCGTCGTCAGCAGGGTCGTGGTGCCGCCATCGATCTGACGCAACACGCGGTACCCCGTCGCCGACGGAACCGCCGACCACGTCACGCGCACCTTCGTGGGGAACGTGCCGTCGGTCGCAGCGACATTGGTCGGCGCAGGGATGTTGCGCCAACCCGCATTCACGGCACTCGTTGGTCCCGCACCAAGTGCGGAGACCGCCTGCACCGAGTAGTTCGCGCTGACGAGGGTGCCGATCGTTGTGTCGTTGAACTCAAGCGTGCCGCCCGCAGTGACTGTACCGATCTGCGTGGTTGCGCCCGTACCGATCGCGCGGAACACTTTGAAACTCGTCGCGCCAACCACCGCAGGCCACGTCACCTGCACCTTGTCGGTGAATGCGCCCTTACTCGCGGTCGCAACCGGAGTCGCGAGTTGTCGCCAACCTGTCTCGACGACGCTCTGCGGGCTATCGCCCTGCGGCACCGT
>JBJOHQ010000109.1:0-13465 GCA_046047595.1 Planctomycetota bacterium
CGCCGCGCCAGCCTGTTTCGCCATCTCGGCCCTCGCGCCGAAGTTCGCACGCGGGTGTTCACTCGCGCTGGGACTCGCCATCGCAATGCCGGCAGCGCTCTTTCTCGTGCCAGTGGCAGACGCGCGGCAGAGCGAGCCCGAAGCCGCAGCCTCTGACTCCGCACCAAAGGGCCCGCCGCCGACGCCAGTACGTGTCGCGATGCCAGTTCGAGAGGTGCATGCTGCGCGGAAGAAGGTCTTTGGCGAACTCCGTCCAAGCCAGCGCACCACTGTTGCCGCCGAAGAACCAGGCATCGTGCGCGAAGTCGCGGTGAGGGTCGGTGATCGCGTTCGCGCAGGCGACAAACTTGCAACGCTCGACGGTGCGCGATTGCAACTCGAACAATCGGCGCTCGACGCGGACATCGCACTCGCGCAAACGACGATCGCTGAGCGCGAAGCCGAGCGCGGGCGTGCCGAGCGTGACCTTGACCTTCTGCGACGAGCGTCCGCGGCGGGCGGCACGAATCCTCGCGAGCTCGCCGACGCGGAAAGCGCGCTTGCCATCGCGACCGCGCGCAAAACACAAGCGATGGCGGCGATCGAGGTGCTCAACGAGGCGAAAAAGCTCCTCGCAAAGCGCGTGTCTGACCTCACCATCACCGCGCCGTTCGAAGGCGTTGTCACCGCTCGCCACGTCGATCTCGGCGCCTGGGCCGCGATGGGTGGATCAATCGTTGATATCGCAGACACCGTGCACCTCGAAGCGTGGTTCGACGTGCCGCAAGAACTCTATGAGTTCGTGCATTCGAGCCTCGGCGATCGCGCCAACGCAAGCGGCGCGTCAACCGCCGCATCTTCTGTCACGCTCCAGAGCGTCTTCGGCCGCACTTTGACTCCAACGAACATTCGGATCGTTCCTGAGATCGATCCAAAGGCGCGCACCTTCCACGCCATCGCCGCAATCGACAACACCGACGGCGCCCTCGCTGCGGGCCTCGCTGTGGAGGCATTCATTCCGCAGGGGAATCCGCGCGAAGTCACCATCGTTCCGAAGGACGCTCTTGTCTACTCGGGGCGATCCGCCATCGTCTACGTCGTTCAAGATGGCATTGCAAACGCGTTCGGAGTGGACGTTCTCTTTCCGCTCGGCGATCGCGTCGCGGTCTTGGGGCCGTCTGCGCTCAAACAAGAAGATGCTCTTGTTGTGATCGAAGGAAATGAACGCTTGATGCAAGGTACGCCTGTTGTCCCGATTGCGCCCGTTCCCGCCGCTGAGGAGGCGCGCCCGTGAAGCTCGTTGAAGGCAGTGTTCGCCAACCTGTGACCGTCGTCGTTTGCGTGATCCTGGTTGTGCTTGCGGGTGTTCTTGCGCTGCGCAAGTTGCCCATCCAACTGACGCCGACGGTCTCAAGCACCATCGTGAGCGTGTCGACATTTTGGGAGGGCGCAAGCCCCGCAGAGGTCGAGCGCTCCATTGTCGAGAAACAAGAAGAGAAGTTGCAGGGCGTCGCTGGTATTCAGCAGATGACGAGCGTGTCGACGCAGAACTCTGGTCGCGTGCGACTTGAGTTTGCCGTCGGGACCGATCCCAACGACGCGATTCGCGAGGTGAGCGACAAATTGCGACAGGTGGCGTCGTATCCGCCAAACGTCGATCAACCAGTTGTCGAAGCAAGCGACCCTGAGAACAAAGATTACATCGCATGGATTGTGCTCGGAGGAGGCGATGCGACGGACCGCGCGTTCGACATTCGTACGCTGCAAGACTTCGCGGAAGACCGCGTCAAGCCGCGCCTTGAGCGCGTGGACGGTGTGAGTGAAGTCAACGTGCTCGGCGGTCGTGAGCGCGAACTCCAAGTGCGCTTTGATGCGGAGCGGCTCGCGCAGCGGAGCCTCACCGTCGATGATTTGGTCGCAGCACTTGTCGCCGCGAATCGCAATGCGAGCGCAGGCAGCGTGCGTGAGGCCAAGAGCGAAGTCGCACTTCGCGCCGTTGGACAGTTCGAGTCGCCTCAATCGGTGGAAGCGGTCGTCATCGCATCGCGCGATGGCCGCGCGATCACGGTTGGGGATGTCGCAGAAGTTGTCGTGACGTACAAGAAGCCGTCGGGGTTTGTGCGAAGTTCCGGCAAGCCCGTCATCGCGATCAATGTGCAACAAGAAGTTGGTTCGAACATCGTGGAAGTGATGCGCGGCGTTCGCGCCGCGGTTGACGAGATGAACGCGGATGGTGGGCTTCTCGCCACCGAAACGGCAAAGCTCAACCTTGCAACGCCGCTCACGCTTCGCACGGTGTACGACCAAACGACCTACATCGACGACGCGCTTGCGCTTGTGCGCGACAACATTTGGCAGGGTGGTTTGCTCGCGACGTTGACGTTGATCGTCTTTCTCCGGTCATGGCGCGCGATTGCCATCATCGGCGTTGCCATTCCGATTTCGATCATTGGCACCGTGGTGGTGTTGCTCGCACTCGGTCGAACGGTGAATGTCATCAGCCTGGCCGGCCTTGCCTTCGCGGTCGGCATGCTCGTCGACAACTCGATCGTGGTGCTCGAGAACATTTGGCGCCACATGGAAATGGGAAAGAGCGCGGTTCGTGCATCGATCGATGCAACGAGCGAAGTTTGGGGCGCCGTGCTTGGTTCGACGTTGACCACAGTGGTTGTCTTCGTGCCGATTCTCTTGATCCAAGATGAAGTGGGGCAACTCTTCCGTGACATCGCGATTGCGCTGAGTGTTTCGGTGTTCCTTTCGATGCTCGTTGCGATTACCGTTGTGCCGGCGGCGGCATCGCGCCTACTCAAACCGTTGAAAACCAGCACGGCGTCGTTGAGCAGCGGGGGCGTCCTCGGGCGCCTTTCAACGTTCACCGCCCGCATGATTTACCGCGTCACAGGGAATCGCGCGGTCGCAGCGCTCATCGCGCTTGTGTTGACTGCTGCTTCGGTCGCGGGCGCGATTTTTCTCATGCCTCCGCGCGACTATCTCCCGCGCGGAAATCGCAACCTCGTGTTTGGTTTGATTCTTCCACCGCCTGGAACAAGCCTTGATCAGCAAACCAAGATGGCGGAGCGCATCGAAGAGGGTGTGCGGCCGTATTGGGAAGCAGGGCAGTTGCCAGAAGGTCCCGAGCGCGAGGCTGCTGCGAAAGCCCTTCCTGCAGTGCCAGTCGCGCCGTGGATGGCTTGGAAGGTCGGACCAACCATCCAGCCCGCACCCATCGAGAATTACTTCGTCGTGAGTTTCCCGGGTGCGATGTTCCACGGCGGCGTCGCGGCGGACGGATCACGCGCAACTGCGAACGAATACTTGCTCAACCACGCAACCCGCGCGGAAGTCCTTCCCGGAACGCTCGCGTTTGCCTTTCAGGTGCCGTTGTTCCGCACCAGCGGATCATCGGGCAGTGCAGTGCGCGTTGACTTTACCGGTGAAGACCTTGATGCCGTGACACGGGCGGCCGGTGCCACCTTCGGGCGATTCATGGGCGAATTCGGGCCGGGCTCAGTCCAGCCTGATCCGCCAAGTTTCAACTTGCCTGGCCCTGAAGTTCGGCTCATTCCGAATCACCGAGCACTTGCAGACGCGGGATTGTCACCATCGCAACTCGCAACCGCGGTGCTCGCCGCTGGTGATGGAGCCATCGTTGGTGAGTATCGACTTGGCGGCGAGTCGATCGACATGAAAGTTGTTGAGCTGCATGCGGCCGAAGCGGCCGCGGAAGTTCTTTCGCGCGATCTTGGAACCCTCGCGGATACGCCTGTCGCAACAACGACGGGGCGCACGGTTCAACTCTCAACGCTCGCGTCGGTCGAACGAGGAACAGCACCGACGCAGATCAATCACGTCGATCGACAGCGCGCCGTGAGTTTGCAAGTCACTGCGCCGCAAACGATGGCACTCGACGATGCGATTCTGGTGATCGAGAAAGTGCTTGCCGATGGTCGTGCGTCGGGCGCGATTCCCGCGAGTGTGCGAACGTCGGTCGCGGGAAGTGCAAGCAAACTCGGTGAGATTCAAGAGACGCTTTTGGGTGATGGTTCGACCGTGGGGCTCATCGGAAGTTCGATGTTCCTTGCGCTCTTCGTGTGCTATCTCGTGATGGTGGTGCTTTTCCAGAGTTTCAAGTTGCCGCTCGTCATCCTTTTGAGCGTGCCACTCGCGTGCGTCGGTGGATTTGCCGCGTTGATGGCAGTCTTCATCTGGAGCCTCAGCGTTCCGCTTATGCCGATGCAAACGCTCGATGTTCTCACAATGCTTGGCTTTGTGATTCTCATCGGCGTCGTCGTGAACAACGCGATTCTGATTGTGCACCAAGCGCGAAACTTCATGCGCGGGGAAGGTGATGAGACGCCATCGGATCTGGCCTTCCGCGGATTACGCGGTGCACCGGTGGTCGGAAAGGGCTTGCGACTTCCGCCGCGCGCAGCCATCGCCGAGAGCGTTCGAACGCGTATTCGTCCGATCCTCATGTCGAGCCTGACGAGCGTGACTGGATTGCTTCCGCTCATTCTCGCGCCTGGCGCGGGAAGCGAGCTTTATCGCGGTCTCGGTGCGGTTGTGGCTGGCGGCCTCTTCGTCTCGACGTTCTTCACGATCGTGCTCGTGCCGTTGGTCCTCGCGGTGTTCACGCGCCGTGGCGATGAGGTTTTGCCGTCGTCGTCCGCGTGAGAAGAACGCGGAGCGCGTCCGAAAGTCGTTCGATCGTGAATGGCTTTTCAAGATGCGCGACAAACGGTGCATCCGTGATCGTTGCGAGTTCTGTGCGATCGATGCGGCCGCTCGCGAGGATGACGCCGAGATTGGGATACGTCGCCGCGATCTTTCGTGCGAGTTCAATGCCATCCATGTTCGGCATGTGTAGATCGGTGATCACTCCGTCGATCGTGTTTACAGGATCAGCAAGTGCTGCGAGTGCGCTGACGCCATCGACCGCCACACGAACCTTGAAGCCGAGGGCGGTGAGGATTTGTCGGACAACTTCGCGCACCGATGGTTCGTCTTCAACGATGAGAATCGTCTCGCCTTGTCCGCGAAAGGGCTGTGCGGGTTTGACGTCTTCGTCTACTTGAGCGATTCCAACGGCTTCGGGGAGATAGACGCTGAATGTTGAGCCAAAGCCTGGCTGTGTCGCAACGCGCATGAAGCCGCCATGGCTTCGCACAATTCCCATCGCCGTCGAAAGCCCAAGTCCCGTTCCTTGTTCAGGGCTTTTGGTGCTGAAAAACGGCTCGAAAATGCGCTCGAGGAGTTCGGCGGGAATTCCGCTGCCAGTGTCGGTGACAGACCAGCGCAGATAGCGACCCGGTGAACAATCGTCGTGTTCCGCCGCTTCGCGCGTCGAAACGGTGATGCCGGAAAGTTCAATCGTGATCGCGCCGCCTGCGGGCATCGCGTCGCGCGCATTGACGCAAAGATTGAGCAGGACTTGATGCAGTTGTGTGGAGTCGCCGATGATGCTCGGTAGTTCATCGCTGATCGAGAATCGCAATCGGATGTTCTTCGGAAACGTACTGCTGACGATTTGCTCGAGTTCGCGCGTCAATTTGCGTGGATCAATCGCGATGCGTTCGCCATCGACACCTTTGGCGAAGGTCAAAAGTTGCTGCACCATGGATGCGCCGCGGCGCGTGCTTGACTCGAGAATGTCGATGAGTCGCGCAGCGTCTGGAGCCTGTTTTCGCAGCAATCCGCACGCGAGCATGATCGGTGCAAGCGCGTTGTTGATGTCGTGAGCGACACCGCCAGCAAGCGTGCCAAGACTTTCAAGTCGTTTTGCACGCAGACTCCGCTGATCGGCTTGCCGCAGTTGAGTGATGTCCTGACCAACACCCACCATGCCGGTGATCTCGCCGTCAGAACCTCGGCGAGTTCCTGCATTGAGTAGCACCGTGACGCGGTGGCCATCTTTCGTCTCGAGCGGAAACTCGAAGTTCTCTGTCTCGACACCGCGCAACGCGCGATCGAGCACTTCTTTCACAGCGACTTTGTAACCAGGGCTGACGAAGTCCACGAGATCACGGTCAAAGACATCTTCCTTGCTGAAGCCCGTGAGTCGCTCCGCGCTGCGATTCCATTCATTGACTTTGCCGTGGATGTTCTTGCCGAAGATCGGTGCATTCGCCGTTTCGATCAAACGGCGGAGGTCGTTGGCCGCAGCTTGCGCTGCACTTTCCGCGCGACGGCGATCGTCGATATCAATGCAGGATCCAACGAGTTCTTTCGGATGTCCCTCAGCGTCGCGCGTCAACATCAGACTGTCGCGCAGCCATCGATACTGGCCATCGGCGTGCAGGAAGCGGTACTCAAACGCTGCGCTGCCGAAGGTGAGGGCGGATGCCATCGACGCCAGTGCGCGAGTGCGATCATCGGGATGAAGACGCTCTGTCCAGAAGTTGGGGTTGGATCGAAACTCATCCGCGGGATAGCCCAAGAAATGCTCGGCATTCGGACTGATGTATGTCGTTGGATAGCCGTCGCTCGCTTGGCAACTGAAGAGAATTGCGGGGCAGGACGTGATGAGATATTGAAGTCGCTTTTCGCTTCGATTGAGCTCTGCGGTGCGTTCGTCGACGAGTCGTTCAAGCTGTTGATTGAGCGCGCTGAGTTCCGATTCAACACGGAGGCGTCGCTCGTTCTCAAGGAAAATGAGCACAATCGCGCTTACTGCGACGAGAAACTCCTCCTCGTCGTTGGTCCAGCGACGAGGCGCGCCGACATGTTCACAGCAGAGGACACCAGCAAGATGCTCTCCAATGCGAATGGGGCAATCAAAGATCGACGTGATGCCGTGTGGAGCGAGGTACTTCTTGGTCAGACTTGATGTCGCGCCATGCTGACGTGCATCATCGGCGCGAATCGGTAACAAGCCCTCGATGGCTTCGAAGTACTCGGGGTAATCGCTTCGATAAAGAACTTCGCCAGAACGCCCTTGGGTCGAGTGGCTTTCGATGATGTAGTTGCAGGTGATTTGCGTGTGAAGATCGTCGAAGAGCCAGATACTGACGCGCTCCACTTTCAGCGATTGCGCGACCTTCCTTGTCACGAGTTCAAGAAAGACATCGCGAATGCGGTTGGTGTTCGCACGCAAGATCGACAGCACGGAATGAAAGAGTCGACGCTGTTCGCGGAGGCGAGCAAGCGCTCCGCGTGCACGTTCGCGGGGCTTGACTTCGCGGAAAATGCCGCGGGTGGCGTATGGCGCGCCGTTTTCAAATCGGACGGTCACGCGACCTTCAAGTTGTACCGGCTCCCCCGATTTCGTGACAAACGTCACTTCCATGAGCCCCACATCTTCGCCAGCGAAGAGTCGGCTGAGATAGTGGGAACAGTGTTCGCGGCTTTCTGAATGGATGACATCGAAGATGTTGAGATCGGCCGTTTCTTCGGCAGAAAATCCGAGTCGCGCGAGCCATGCGCGATTGACGAACCGAATGCGGCCGTCGGGCCAGACGCTCTGGACGAGATCATCCAAGCCATGAAGGAGATCAAGAAGATCAGCTGGGTCTGCGCGCTGGGAAAGCGTTGGTGATTCAAGATCAATCTGAGTTTCCGACATGACAACTTTCCATCGACTGGGGAAGTACACCAACAGGTTGGAGTGGTTCTCATTGCGCCAGCTGCGAAACGCGCGAGGTCGCATCGCAGAGTTCAGAGCGCGCAGTCGACAACTCAGTAGGGTTCCAGTTGTCAACGTGAGAAGCACAGCAGACCAGCACCACCAACGCCACCAACGCCACCAAAGCTCGTGCAAACACGAGACGCGAAAGTTACGACCTCGTGCGAGGCGTTCACATGGGGCGCGTTCCCGCTTCCCGAAACGCGACGGTGCTTCGCCGTTTCGCCGCAGTTTTGAAGCCGGTTCGCCGCTCGGATCAGCGTGTCGATGTGTGCGCCACGAGCATCGAATAGGGCGGAAGCGTCGTTCGGCCGCGGACCGTCGTGAGCGGGGCGGTGCCCGCGCGCGTGGCATCTACGACAACGGTCCATTCGCCCGCTGGAAGCGTCACGTCCATCGGACGCGGCTCATCGTTGTAGGCGACAAAAATCTGCTTCCAAGAGTCATTCGCGACGCGACCATCGAGCACGAAAGCAACGGGGCGGTCTGTGTTCGCGAAGGTGAGCGCTCGGCGAATCTGCGCATCATCGGTCATGCGGAACGCGGGATGCGCGCGGCGAAGTTCGATGAGCCCACGTGTGAACTCGAAGATGTCGGCATACGCGCTCTTGCGCGACCAACCGAAGTCGTTGATCTCGTCGCCTGCGTTGTAGGAGTTGTGATTGCCTTGCTTCGTGCGAGCAAAGTCGCAGCCGCCGTGGATGAACGGAATGCCTTGGCTCGTGAGGACAACACCAAGCGCGAGTTTCTGCATCGCACGACGATCTTTGTCGGACGCGTTCGGCGCGGTCTTCGTGATCTTGTCCCACAAGACGAGGTTGTCGTGCGCGCTTGCGTAGTTGACCGTTTCGGTTGGTTCGGTGGTGAAGTCATCGATCGCGCCCGCGACACCGCGTTTGATCGCACCTGTGTCGCCGCCTTCACCAGTCGCAAAACCAATCGCAGTTCCATCGAGGTCGCCACGAATGGCGTTGCGAAGGTGGTCATTGAACACTGCGATGGGAAGGCCTTTTTGTGCACCCTTGCCGAAGTGCGTGGGTCCGCCACCCGTCCACGGTTCGCCGTAGAGCGTCGCATCTGGACGAATCGACTTCACGCGCTCGCAGATCGCGCGCACGGTTTCAGGCTGGTGACAACCGAGGAGATCGAAGCGGAAGCCATCGACGCGATAGTTGCGCAGCCAATGTTCGAGACTATCGAGGATGTACTCACGCGCCATCGGGCGTTCATCCGCGAAGCCGTTGCCCGTACCCGAATCGTTGGTGAGTCGGCCATCGCGCGTGGTGCGGAAGAAGTAGTACGGAACCGCCGCGCCGAAGGGAGAATTCGGGCCCGCATCCGACGTGTGGTTGTAGACAACATCGAGAACAACGCGAATGTCGGCCGCGTGCAGGCGCGTGATTGCAGTGCGCAGATCGCGAATCGCAGAGAAGGGATCGTTCGGATTTGTTGCGTAGTTCGACTCGGGAACATTGAAGAGCGTTGTCCAGTAGCCCCAGTTGTATTCGTCGGTCTTTGCGGTGAAATCGTGAATCGGCAAGAGATGGATTGCGGTGATGCCGAGGTCTTTCAAGTGATCGATGCCGCTTGACGGTGCGCTTGCCGTTGCAGGCGCGCTGTGGGTGAGGCCGAGGTACGTGCCGCGCGCGTTGTCGTCGACGCGATCATCGCGTTGCGAGTAGTCACGCACATGCACTTCGTAGATGATCTCGTCGGTCGCGTGCGCGATGCGCGGTTCAGGTTGTGCGCGGAATCCGTCGGGTTCGAGTTGCGTGAGATCCGCGACGACGGTGTGCGAACTCGTCGCATTTGCCGCAAAACCGTACATATCTGGCGCTTCGCGTTGCTCGCCGTACGAGTGAAAGCGATAGCGGTAGGGCGTTCCCGAAAGATCGCTTGGGATCGTGGTCGTCCAAACGCCCTTTGGTTTCCTTTCAAGAGCGATGGTGCGTGTCGCGGGAGCAGAGGTATCGCCCGCTGCGGCGCGCGCGTCGTAGAGCACGAGCTCGACCTTGTCGGACACAGGGGACCATGTTGTGAAGGTCGTTGTTGAGGACGTTGTTGAGGACGTTGTATTTCCCGCAACATAGGCCCCAAACTTCACATCGCTCGCGATGAAGTCTGCGCTCTCGAGGACGTCGCGCGCGTAGATGATCGTTGGTGGAGCATCCTTCAATGGCCCATCCGTGAAATCCAATCGCAGGCTCGCGACGTCAGAGTCGTCGATCGGTCGCGCGAATGCGATTTCGTAGAGTGCCTTCCCGCCGCTCGATCCAACGGACTTGATCGACTTTACTTTCGGCGCGCGACCGTTCGGCCGCACGTTGTCGATCGTGATCGATTTGGGCGCGGCGTCCTTCCAAGGCGCGGTCAGCGCGAGGGTGACGAGATCGTCGCGATCAAGAAAGGCACCTGCGACGCGCACCGACGTATCGAGGCGCGATGGATCGGTGGTGAACGACTCTTCGCCCGACTTCATCCAGATTTCGGTGATTGTTCCCTTCTCGAGCGGCACAAATCGGTCTTGGTCGAAGTCCTTCTCTTCCCAGTTTCCGCGACGCACAAGGAAGCCCGCGCGGGCAGGTGCGGGAGCAAATGGAATGATCGCGTAGCGGCCGAACGCATCTTCGCCGCCGAGATTCGCTTGTTGTCCGTCACGACCCTCAGGCCAATACCAAATGTTCCATCCGCTGTAGTCACCGCCCGGTCGGTGGTAGTGGATGACGAGGATGGACTCGGCGGGTTGGCCGTTGACGCTGAAGCCATCGAGCTTCAGTTTCGGTGCGAGCCGTGGAAAATCGTCGGCCTGCGCGTGGCGCACGCTGATGCTGAGGCATGCGAGAAGGAGCGAATATGCCAACGCGCGAACAACCCACGTTGCGCGGAACGAGCCAATTCGTGCGGCAAACGAAGCGAAAGTCGACATGCGATGAGTGTACAGAGCGAACGCGCGAGTCGATGTACATTCTCGCTATGAGCGAGGCCTCCTCACCTTTCGGCAAACGCCCAACGCAAATCGCGGCAACACTCCTCGCAGAACTCGGAGCGACCGCGGACGCGATCGCGACATCGGATGCAGCGAGTGCCGGCCCAAAGTGGGGCGCGATGCACAAGGCGCTCCTTAAGGCGAAAGTCGATCCGCAAGTCATCATGCGTTTGGTCGCGGCGCGGGACGTGGCGGGGCTCGCGCTTCTTCTGCGGTGGCTCCGCGGTGAAGAGATCGCGGTCGAAGCGAAGCCCGAGCCTGTGGTGGTGGAGGTCGATATCGAAGTCCAGCGAAGCGCGATGCGCGCATTTCGCAAGCGACTTCGTTTCGCGCGACTCGACGCCGAAAGCCGGCTCGGCGTTGGGCCAATGTCGAGCGGGAAACGCAATGAAATCGACGCGATCATTCCGCCACGCGAGTTCGGTGTCGAAGTATGGGAAGCACTCGCCGCGGCAGGGCGCTTGCGTCGCGAAGGCGGTGGCTTCTACGCGCTCGTGCACGACGACGTCGGCGACGAGTGAAGTCGAAGAATCGTCAGATTTCCGCGGCAGAAAGATCGATGGTCGCGCCCGGCGCTTGGACCTCGACTGTCTGACCCTGTCGCGCGCTCGCGGCGCGCAAGAGTGCGATCGCTCTTCGCAGATCGCCCGCGAGTGGCGCGGTGAACTTCATCGGTGCCTCGTTCATCGGATGTCGGAATCCGAGCGTCGTCGCGTGCAGTGCTTGTCGCGCAAGCAACATCTCATCGCGATCGCCGCCGAGCTGTCGCTCGGTTGAATGGCGACCGCCATACATGTCATCGCCGACAATCGAGTGACCGATGTAGGAAAGGTGCACGCGAATCTGATGCGTGCGACCTGTCTTCAATTCGAGTTCCACAAGTGCGTATTTCGCGCCGTCGTTCGCGATGTATCGCTCCCGAACGCGCGCGATCGTGAGTGACGGTTTTCCAGTCTCGTCATGGCGAACGGCGTACTTCTCTTTGATCGAAGGGTGCTTTCCCAGCGGCAAATCGATGGTTTCGACGTCGCGCTCGGGATGGCCGTGGACAAGCGCGAGGTAGCGCTTGTCGGTGCGTCGCATCTCAAACTGCTTGCCGAGTCGCCAGTGGGCGGTGTCATTCTTCGCGCTCACGATCGCGCCCGACGTGAACTTGTCGAGGCGATGCACGATGCCTGGTCGCGCGAATTCCTCGCCAACTTTCGAGAGTTCACCGCCCGACACATGCTTGAAGCGCCACGCAAGCGCGTTCACCAACGTGCCTGATTTGTGACTGCGTGCCGGATGCACGATGAGTCCCGCGGGTTTGTTGACGACGATGATGGAATCATCTTCGTAGATCACCTCGAGTGGAATCTCTTCCGGCTGAATCGCGCCCGATGGTGGCGGGGGAAGCGTGGCGACAATGCGGTCGCCTTTGCGAAGTTTGGTGGAACTCTTCGGAACGCGTCCGTTGACTGTGATCGCTTCTTCTTCGATGAGACGCTGAATCTGCGTGCGTGAGAGAAACGGCACGCGATCAACCATGTAGCGATCGAGCCGCTTCTCGAGATCCTTCAGGAGTTCGAACTCGACGGTGACGGGCGACTCGTCGTCTTTCGCGGCGTTTTCTTCGTACATCGCGAAGAGCGCATCACGATCGACAGTGCCGCTTGCACCTAGCAGTGCCGCGGTTCGTTCCATGCGATCTTCGGGTGACTCGCTCATGATTCTGCGAAGTCAGTTGCGTGAGACGTGCAGCATCGGAGGCAAACTTCGAACGCGAGGTCAGGGAGAAATCACCGTGTTTCCGGCGATGGAACGACTGCGCTTCTCGAACGAACGGGCGAATGATCGAGAGATCGGTGCGACCAAACGAACAAACGGGCGAACGACCTGTCTCAGCCGCCCGAGCCTGGCGTAGAACCTTGCTCGGAACCAGGCGCTGGCGTTTCTGCAGGCGTTTCACCCGCGGCGCCCTGCGTCGCTTGCTCTTGGATGAGCTGCTGGAAGAGGTCATCGCCGCCGCCAGCTGGGGCGACGGGCGTCGTCGTCTTCACAGGAAGTTGCGCGGCGGTCGGCAACGGCACCGCGGTCGCGAGCGTCAGCGTTTCATTCGCGCGCCACTTGGCGAGCTTCTCGTAACCCGGCCAGCGGCTGCCCGCGAGCGCCGCGGCTTCTTCAAGCAGCTTGCGTGAAGCCTCGAAATCTCCGCGGCTCTCAGCGATCGCTGCACGACCGAAGAGGCTCGGGAGCACAACGGTGATCGCTTGCTCGCGATTTCCATTCGCGAGTTTCACTGCGATATCGGCTGCATTCGTGTAATTCGTTTCGGCCGCAGCTTGCGTGCTCTTGCGGGTTGCTTCATCGAGGAGCACCGCAGGCGTGTCGCCTTGCTTCGGCGAAAGTTCGCCCGAACGAATCTGTGCGAGTCGACGATCGCCAGCGCTCAACTCGGCGATCATCGCGACCTGTGGCACATTCGCATGCGCCTTGGCCACTTCGTCAAGCGATTCAGGAATCGTTGCTTGACCGAGTTCTTCCCACGCGACGGCGCTCTTCTCCACTTCCTTACGCTGCCAATAGTTGTAACCAAGGGCGGCGCAGGCAGCGAGGAGAACGACGAGGAGGTAGTTCGAGCCGTTCTTCTTGAGCCAGAAGACAAAATCTTCATTGATGCGGCTCTCGGTGAGATCCTGGGTCTGCACCTGTGAAGAACGGTCAGCGGGGGACTTTGCCATGGGTCGCGCAATCTATCGGCTGAAGGGCTTAAGGGGGAGGGGAGTACGGGTTCAGAGTGTTCGCGGGGTGGATAACCCGCGTTGGTTCGCCGGGGATACCCAACTGCCGGGGCCAACACGACGCGACGCTTGCACGTCATGTTTTGATCATGACCGGAT
>JBJOHQ010000110.1:0-2976 GCA_046047595.1 Planctomycetota bacterium
TGGACGCTCAACAAGGCCGTCGATTCGATCACGGGCCCGGCCGGTCAAACGGTCACGCTCTCGGTGAAGCGTGAAGGCGCGGAAGAGCCGATTGATCTCAAACTCGTGCGCGAGCAGATCAAGATCCGCTCGGTGAACGGTTGGTGGAAGAAGGCGCTTGATGAGAAGGGCCAGCCCGTGTGGGATTGGTTCATCTCACCCGACTCGGGCATCGGTTACGTCCGCTTGACGGGTTTCAACGCCGACAGTTTCGACGACTTCCTCCGCGCGATTCGCGAAATGCGCGCCGAGCGTCCGCTCAACGGACTCATCCTCGATCTTCGCCACAATCCAGGCGGTCTTCTGACGAGCGCCGAGCAATTCTCGAACGCGTTCGTCGAGCGCGGCATGATCGTGAGCTGCAAGGATCGCAACGGTAATGTGCGTTACCGAAAGGGCGCAGAGCCAGGCCGTGCGGTGCTGAAGGATCTTCCGCTCGTTGTGTTGGTCAATCAAGGTTCTGCGAGCGCGAGCGAAATCGTCTCGGGCTGCCTCAAGGCGCACGATCGCGCGGTCGTGCTCGGCGATCGCAGCTTCGGCAAGGGCTCGGTCCAAACCGTGCACGATGTGAGCGGTCCTGGCGAAGGCGAGGACGCGAGCCTCAAACTCACGACGCAGTACTACTACCTCGCGCCGGGACCGGGCGAAGTCGAACAGCGACTCGTTCACAAGAAGCCAGGCGCGACTGACTGGGGCGTCAATCCCGACCTCGTCGTGAAGATGACGCCAGAGCAAATCGAGAAGTCGCTCGTACTTCGCCAAGACGCCGACGTGATCGAAGCGTGGAAGGCGGTCGAAGATCAGAAGCCGCGTCCCGATGTGCAGGATCTCCTGACAAAGGGCATCGACCCGCAACTCGAGTTGGCGCTTCTCATTCTCGAAGCGAAGACGCTCAAGCAGTTTGAAGCAGCGGCGCAAGCGGCGGCAACCGACAAGCCGAGCGCGAATGGCGAAACAAAAGGTGAAACGAAGGGCGGGTGATCCCGCCGCGATCGACGGCCGAAGTCAGCCCAAACTTGGGCCCGACTCCATCAAGTGTGAACCTCGCGACGGCGCCGTAAATCACGGCGCCGTCGTTCTTTGTGCGGTGGCGGCGCGCGGCGGCATCGCCTTCGAACCCTTGCCGAATCACCGCCAAATCGGTTATAAATGCACGACTCGCCACCGCTCGCGGTGGTTGTGTTTCTCGCGCGCGGGTGTCCCGTCGCGCGCCCGCACGGCCGACGCCGGCGGACTCCGAGCGATTTCCCAAGTGGGCTCTCTCACCATGTCGATCTCGACCTCCTCCTCCACGCCGGTCACAGGCCAGCCGCACTCGGGTCAGCCGAGGAAATTGCCAAGCCTTCCAGCCGAGACGCTTGTCTCGTGGCTCCGTCAGATGCACCTCATTCGTGAGTTTGAAGTGCGCTGCATGCAGAGTTACCAAGAGAAGAAGATCGGTGGCTTCTGCCACGTGTACATCGGTCAAGAGGCTGTCGCCGTCGGTTGCACCGCCGCGATGAAGCATGAAGACCCGATCGTCACGGCGTATCGCGATCACGGCCACGCGCTCGCGCGCGGCATGACCTCGCGCGCGTGCATGGCTGAGATGTACGGCAAGGTCGGCGGTTGCGCGAAGGGCAAGGGCGGATCGATGCACATGTTCGATCGTCCGAACAACCTCTTCGGCGGTCACGGCATCGTCGGTGCGCAGACTCCGCTTGGTGCTGGTCTTGCCTTCGGCACGAAGTACGAAGACGAAGTCATCAACGGCGGCAAGAACCGCCGCGTGACGCTCGCGTTCCTCGGCGACGGCGCGGTGAATCAAGGTGCGTTCTACGAAGCGATGAACCTCGCGGGTCTCTTCGATCTTCCCGTGATTTTCATCGTCGAGAACAACGGTTACTCGATGGGTACGGCGATTCATCGCGGCACGACCATGAGTCACGACCTTTGCATCAAGGGTCGCGCGCACGGCTTGAAGGAAGCGACGATCGACGGCATGGATCTCCTCGCTGTCTACCACGACATGCACGAACTCGCCGAGTGGTGCCGCACCAATTCGCGTCCGGCGTTCGTCGACATGAAGTGCTACCGCTACAAGGGCCACTCGATGTCGGACCCGCGCAAGTACCGCACGCGCGAAGAAGAAGAGCGTCACGAGTCGAACGACCCGATCGGCAAGTACGAGCAATCGCTGCTTGCGCACGGCGTGATCACCGACGAAACGATCAAGTCGATCATGGCTTCGTGCCGCGAAGAAGTGCGCGACGCGATTCAGTTCTCGAACGAGTCGCCCGAGCCACCGATGTCTGATCTCTACACCGATGTCTTTGTCGAGCCGTGGGGCCGCTTCCCGGGCTCGTCGCAACCTGATTTCACCGGAGGCGCGACCAACGTCTGCAGCTTCCGCGCGACGAATGGAAAGGAAGGTCTCGTATGACCGCAGTCCTCACAAGTGGAGTCACAAGTGGAGTCACGAGTGGAGTCATGAGCAATCCCGTCTTCCGCGAGCCGGAAACTCTCGGCGGTCCAACCCGCGAGATCGAATTCCGTGACGCGATTCGCGAAGCGATGAGCGAAGAAATGCGCCGCGACAAGCGCGTGTTCTTGCTCGGTGAAGAAGTCGCGCAATACGACGGCGCCTACAAGGTGTCGAAGGGCATGCTTGCGGAGTTCGGCGAGCGTCGCATCATCGACACGCCGATTTCCGAATCGGGCTTCGCAGGTATGGCGATCGGTGCCGCGATGATCGGTCTTCGTCCGATCTGCGAATTCATGTCTTGGTCGTTCTCGCTCGTCGCGGCCGACCCGATCTTGAACAACGCACCGAAGATGCTCTACATGTCGGGCGGCCAGTGGGGTTGCCCGATCGTCTTCCGCGGCAACGACGGCGCAGGTGGACAGCTCGGTTCGACGCACTCGTGGTGCGTTGAAGGGCTCTACTCGAATGTCCCC
>JBJOHQ010000111.1:0-15222 GCA_046047595.1 Planctomycetota bacterium
TTCCGCAACCGCGACGAAAGTGGTGATCGGAATTCTTATTTCCGTAGAAGATTCTGTTTGGATCGTCCGATCACGGAACTAGATTGGAAAGTCGCGCCGTCATCGGGCGCTGTGTTTTCGACACAGCGTTCGACCAAGGCGCGAAGAGTGACGAACCCGTCCGTTTCGGCGTTCGTCCGGTGAGTCCCGACGCGGCGGAGCGCTGCGTCTCAACAGTCGAGGCCCGAGAGTTCGGGCCAATTCAAGGAGCGATGCGATGAAGAATTCTTATGGAACGAGCCTGCTCGCTGCTGCCGTCCTCGCGGCCGGCTTCACGGGCGTGGCGATGGCCCAGGACGAGTGTTCCACGGCCGTGACTGCAAATCTGGGCCCAAACGCCTTCTCGACGGCGACGTCGACGACCAGCGCTGACCCGGTGGATGATTCCCAGTGCGCTGATACGTACCTCAGCTGGGGTACCGCGAACAAGGACATGTGGTTCTCCTGGACCGCACCGTCCGACGGCCTCCTCAACCTCGACACCTGCTTCGCCGGCAGCTTCGACACCTCGATGGTGCTTTACTCGGGTTCCTGCGGCGCGCTCACCCAAGTCGCCTGCAACGGCGACGGCGCTGGTCTCACCGGCTGCCAGACCTTCTACTCGAGCATCTCGGGCTTCAACGTCCTCGGCGGTACGACCTACTACATCCGCATCGGTGGTTACACCCCCGCGAGCGGTATCTCTGAGTCGGGCGCTGGCCAGCTCAACCTCGCGTTCCAAGCTGTTGCTGCAGGCTGCAACGGAGCCACCGGCTCGTGCGGCGAAGTGCACGCGACCCCAGGCTGCGACGATCCAGTCTGCTGCTCGTCGGTCTGCGAATTCGACGCGACCTGCTGCTCCGACACTTGGAGCGAGTTCTGCGTCCAGGCTGCTGTCGACCTCTGCGGCATCTTCGCCTACTCGTGCGTTGATGCGAACCCAGCGGTTGCCAACGACTGCGCAATCAACGCGACGGTCCTCTCCGGTGACACCTTCCGTGATATCAACATCAACGGTTGCAACACCGACGGTCCGAACCACATCGGCGACCTCTGCGCCTCGGGTAACGACTTCATCTTCAACGACGTTTGGTTCCGCTTCCAAGCGGTTGCCAACGGCTCCTTCAATGTGAAGACCTGCGGCGTCAACGGTGGCCCAGTCACGACCTTCGACTCGAAGCTCGCTGTCTACGACATGGGTACCAACCCAGCGACCTTTGACTACAACACCCTCAACACCGCGCTCGTTGGCTGCAACGACGACGGCGATGCGACCTGCGCTGCTCCTGGCGGCGTGTTCCCATCGGATCTCACGGTCAGCGTCACCTCGGGCCGTTGGTACCTCGTCCGTGCGGGTACCTTCGATAATCCGGGCACCGCTCGCGTGACCTTCAACATGCCAGAACCTTGCGCGCTCCCGACGGCAACCGTCGTCGAGGCGGAAGCCTGCGGCACGAGCGCAAACGACGGCTGCTTCGCTGGTGGCGCAGTCCAACAGCTCGGCCTCAACCAGAAGGTCAGCGGCACGTTCGACGTGGTTGATGATGGCGCAGGTGGCCTCACCCGCGACATCGACTTCTACGAAATCACCGTTCCGTCGGATAAGGAAATCACCGTCAGCGTCTTCTCGGCAAGCTTCGTCAACGCATTCATCATGAGTGGTGACATCGCGGCCGCTGATTGCGCGGGCATCACGATCATCGCTGAAGGCGCCGGCTCGTGCCCAAGCACCGCGGCGATCTGCCTCCAAGCGGGCGTCTACTACGTCTTCGTTGCGGCGTCCTTCGATGGTGGCGCAGTCGCTTGCGGCAGCGGCCCACTCTCGCAGTACGTTCTCCAAGTTGATGCGGTTGACGGCTCGTGCCCGATCCTCGTTGACCAGAGCTGCTCGTCGCCAGGCCCAGACACCACGACCACCTCGGTCGCTCAGAACACCACTGGCAACTTCGTCCAAGGCTGCGCAACCGGCTGCGGTAACGGCACCGGTGGTTCGGCTGACATGATGTTCGCTGCTTCGTTCTCGGGTGCGAACCTCCTCTCGGAACTCACCTGCGTCAACCTCGGCGTCGCGGCTCTCCAGTCGCTCACGCCAGCTGGCGCGACGGCTTGCGGTTACTACCAGCCAATCGCCAACATCCCAGCGAAGCTCGTGATCTACCGCGACCTCGATGGTGGCGATCCAGTCAACCCGATCTCGTCGGGCCTCGCTGGTGCGGACCTCGAACTCATTGACTCGAAGGATGTCCTCCTCCCAGGTGGCGTCTACATGGGCAACATCGAGTTCAACCCACCGCTCTGCCTTGAGAACGAGTCGACCGTCGTTGTCGTCCTCGAAACCTACAACCTCTTCAACGGCACCGGCATCCCAGCAGGTATCCCAGCTGGCGCTGGCTACCGCTCGGGTATCGGCGTCTCGGTCCCACACACTGGCGCAGCGAACGTTTGGGGTCGCTACACCCTCTGCACCGGCACCGCTCAGAATGTGTTCCAGCCCTTCGGCGCTGGCGCATACGAGTGGCCGATTCAGATGAACGGCGTTGCAGCGAGCTGCGGCTCGAACTGCCCAGCTGACCTTGACGGCGACGGCTCGGTCACTGCGGCTGACCTCTCGACCCTCCTCGGTTCGTGGGGCGGTCCAGGCGGCGACATCGACGGCGACGGCGTCACGACCGCGGCTGACCTTTCGGCCCTCCTCGGTTCGTGGGGTCTCTGCCAGTAAGTCGCTGAAGGATCGAGTGACGGCCTCGGCCTGATCTCGACTCTCGATCAGTACATCGCACACCCCCAGCTTCGGCTGGGGGTGTGTCTTTTTTGCTCGATGAGATGTCGATCACGCCTTCCGTTGTGTTTTTGTGCGAGTTGGCAACCGTGCGAGCAGCATTCGGAATACGCTCGCCCCTCGCGGCACTCGCCGCCAGAAAACGGAGCGGCGACCTCGTGCGGACTTTCTTGATTGTGATGGCTGTACTCCTCGGAGTCGCCGTTGTTGGGCTCGTTGTGGCGGGTCCATCGGCGCTTGAGATGATGCCGTCGTTCGGTGCAGGCGATGACGCACTCGAGGTTCGCGTTGCGAAGGTTGAGCGGCGCGAGCTGCTCGAAACCGTTTCTGCGCCAGGTGAACTCGACCCTGAGGTGAAGGTCGATGTCTCCGCGGAAGTCAGCGCGCGCATTCTCGAGTTGCCATTTCGCGAGGGCGCGACGGTTCGCAAAGGCGAACTCGTTGTGAAACTCGACGACCGCGATTTGCAGGCTTCGCTGCAGGCGCAGATGGCCCGTCGTGATGGTGAGCGCTTCCGCCTGCGGAGTGAACAGGAACGACTCGCTGGCCCGAACTCCCAACTCGCCAACGCGCGTGCAACTTTGGAGCGCCAGCAGACGCTCTTCAAAACGGGCGACGTGAGCCGCGCGACACTCGACGACGCGATCGCGCGCGTACGAGATCTTGAGGCGCAGATTGCGTCGGCGCGTGAAGGACTTTCGGTGATCGAGGCATCGCTTGCCGCCGCTGAGGCCGACATCGAGCGCGCGCGCGAACTTCTGAAGAAGACAACGATTTTCGCACCGATCGACGGACAAATCACCGAGTTGAATGCCGAAGCAGGCGAACTCGTCGTGGTTGGCACCATGAACAATGCCGGCACGAAGATCCTTACCATCGCCGATCTCGGTTCCGTGCGATTGAAGGCGAAAGTCGCGGAGAGTGATGTCGCGCGGGTGGCGGCGGGTCAAGACGCAACGGTGCGCGTGAACGCCTATCGCAATCGTGATTTCAAGGGTTCGGTCGATCGTGTTGCGCTCGCGCGCGGCACCGAACTGTCCTTCGGTTCGAGCGCAGGCGGCGCGGGTAGCGGCACCGGAGGTTGGTTCAAGTGCGAGGTCAAACTTGATCTTGCAGACGGCGAAACGCTCTTGTCTGGTCTCGCGGCGAACGTCGATATCGTCGTCGCGCGCACTGAAGGCTTGTTGATCCCGAGCCAAGCGTTGATGGAGAAGAAGCTCGACGATCTTCCACCTGAGTTTGCCTCGAATCCGCTCGTTGATTCCGTCCGCAAGAAGGCGACCTTCGTTTTCACGATGAAGGATGGCAAGGCCAAGATGGTCATCGTGCGGACAGGCGCATCGAATCTCTCGGACACCATGATTCTTGAGGGACTGACGGACGGCGACATGGTGATCACCGGTCCGTATCGCGTGCTTGAGCGCTTGAAGGACGGCGACAAGGTGCGCGAGGAAGTCGCGAAGGACGCCGACAAGAGTGGCAGCGAGAGCAGCGCGGGCAAGTCTGCCGCAGCGGGGAAGTCGGATGCCTGATCCAGGCACGACAGCCATCATCGAAGTGCGCGCGCTCACGAAGATCTATCGCGTTGGCGTCGAGACAATCCACGCGCTTCGGGGCCTTGATCTTTCGATTGGCCGCAACGAAATGGTTGCGATCATGGGTTCGTCGGGCTCGGGTAAGAGCACGTTGATGAACATGCTCGGCTGTCTTGATCGGCCGACGTCGGGTGCCTATCACCTCAATGGTCGCGACGTGAGCCGCATGAATGCGCGCGAACTCTCGCATGTTCGCAACGAGGAAATCGGCTTCGTCTTCCAGAGTTTCGAACTCTTACCGCGTCAGACCGCGCTTGAGAATGTTGAATTGCCGCTGGTGTATGCGCGCGGTGGATGGCGTGGACGCAAGCAGCGTGCACTGGCCGCGCTCGACCGCGTTGGTTTGTCGAAGCGCGTTGATCACCGACCGAATCAGTTGTCCGGCGGTCAGCGGCAGCGCGTCGCGATTGCGCGCGCGATCTTGAACAACCCTTCGATTTTGCTCGCCGACGAACCAACTGGAAATCTCGATAGCCAAACGACGGTCGAGATCCTGGCGCTCTTCCGCCAGTTGCATGCCGAAGGGCAAACGGTCGTCATCGTCACGCACGAAGACGAAGTTGCCGCGCACTGTCAACGCGTCGTGCGCCTTCGTGACGGCCGCGTCTTGAGTGATTTGCCGATTGCAGAAGACACGGCGGGTCGACACCTCGCAGCGGTGCGCGCCGCGACCGGTCACGTCGGAGTTCCAGCGCATGCGGCGGCACACGCGGCAGGGCAGGGTGAAGGTACAGCGGGCGGAGGTGAACCGTGCTGAATCCGCTCTTCTGGCTGCAAGCGATCTCGCTCGCGTTCTCGCAGATTTGGGCGAACAAGTCGAGCGCGTTCCTCACAGCACTTGGAATCATCGTTGGTGTCGCGAGTACGACCGCGGTCATCGCAGCGCTTACGGGCCTCAAGTCGAAAGTGCTGGCGGAGTTTGAATCGGTTGGCGCAAGCAAGTTCTTCGTCTTTCCCGATCGCCCCGACAACGCGCCGCGCAACATGTATCCGTGGGAGAAGATTCTCCTCAAGCCCGACGAAGTTCGCGCGATTCGCGACGAATGCACGCTTGTGAAAGCGGTGACGCCGATCACGGAAGTTGGGCTCGATGTTGAGTCGGGCGACAAACGGATCGAGGGCATCACGATCGCAGGCATTTGGCCCGATTGGCACATGGTGCAGAATCGCTTCGTCGAAGAGGGACGGCCCTTTACGTCGATCGACATCGATAGCGAGCGCCAGGTGTGTCTCATCAACGGCGACGCGATCAAGGAACTCGATCTTCCGGCGAACCCCATTGGTGAAGCGATTTTGATCGGCGGTCGGCGATTTCTTGTGGTCGGCATCGTCGAGACGACGCAAGCGCGATTCTTCGGCATGAATACGTCGAGCGCGGAGATTTTCATTCCGTTCTCGGTTGCTGAGAAGATGCAAGATCGCAACTTCTTCATGCGCATCGAAGGCATGTTCACGAGCCCCGAGGTCGCCGAGCAAGGCGAAGACGAAGTGCGCTTTGTTTTGCGCCGCATGCGCGGGCTCTCGCCGAGTGAACCGCAGACGTTTCAAGTCGCGGCGATTGACAAGTTCATCGAGCAATTCAAAGCGCTCGCGACGGGCATCACGGCGATTGCGGGCGGCATCGTGGGCATTTCGCTGCTCGTCGGCGGCATCGGCATCATGAACATCATGCTCGTTTCGGTGAGCGAACGAACGCGCGAGATCGGTCTGCGCAAAGCGGTGGGTGCCACGCCGATGGCGATTCTGTTGCAGTTCTTGCTTGAAGCAGTCACGCTCTGCTTGGTTGGCGGCTTCATCGGTATCGCGATCGGGCGTATCGCGGCGTTTGGTTTGACGCGAATTCCTGGCGCGCAACTGGAACAAGCCGACATTCCGTTCTGGGCGGTCGTCTTGAGTTTCGCGTTCAGCGCCGTGACAGGCATCGTGTTCGGTATGTTCCCTGCGATTAAGGCCGCGCGGCTTGATCCGATTGAGGCGTTGAGGCACGAATGACCATGCGGTGCGCGACCACTTTCCTTTCTCGAACGCTTGTGGCAACGTCGATCGTTGCGCTGCCACTGGCGGCTGTTGGTTGTCGCACCGGGATCTTTGACAACGAAGATCCACGCTGGCGTGTGCCTGAGGCGGAGTTGCGCCGCATCGAAGCGACCGACCCAACGGCGCAGTCGATGGAGCCACCAGTCACGCTCGAAGATGCTGCGAAAGAGGCGCTCGCGTCGATTGCAGTTCCTGCAGCGCCCACCGATGGTGTCGGGCTTTCGCTTGCCGACGTGCGCGCGTCGGTTCTTGCGAACAATCTTGAGTTGAAGACGATCCTCGTCGACCCGGCGATTGCGCGTGCGAATCTCTCGGCGGAAGAAGCAAAGTTCGAAGGCGTGTTCTTTGCGGAGTATGACCGCAGCAACAACAACGTCTTCGCAGATCTCGCGACTGGTGAAACGCCTGACGCGGACTCATTCAACGCGGGCTTTCGTTTGCCGCTGGCGACGGGCGGCGACATCACGATTTCTTCGCCGCTGACGCGCGGTGCAACGGGGCTCACCTTCGGCGGATCGAACGACGATTGGCTCGCGGCCGTGAGTTTCTCGATGAGTCAGCCGCTTTTGCGCGGGGCGGGTGTGGATGCCAACACGCATTCGATTCGCGTTTCGGCATTGCAAGGGCAGATCACCGATACGCGCACGAAACTTGAGGCGATTCGCGTCATCGCGAACGCGGACAAGGCGTATTGGAATCTCTACTCGGCGTATCGCGAACTCGGTGTGCGACGTGCGCAATATGACGTGGCTGTTCAGCAGCTCGAGCGTGCCAAGCGACGTGTTGTGCAAGGCGATGCGGCGGAGATCGAAGTGGTGCGTGCGGAGAGTGGCATCGGCCGAACGCTCGAGCAAATCATCGTGGCCGATTCGAATCTGCGCATTCGCCAGCGCGCGTTGAAGCGACTGATGAATCGCGCGGACTTGCCAGTTTCCGCCGACACGCCGGTTCGACCTGCGAGTGACCCGAATCCTCTCGGACTCAAACTCAACGGCAATGAACTCGCCGACAAGGCGGTCGCAAACCGCATGGAGATGCTTGAACTCGAGTTGCAACTTGCGATCGATCAGAGCGAGATCAGTTTCCGTCGCAACGCGGCGCTGCCGCTCTTTGTGCTCGACTACGGCTACAACCTGCAGGGCACGGGTTCGGAGGCAAATGAGGCCTACGGGAACCTTGGCAACGACGATAGTTTTGACGTCGGTTTGCGCGCAGAGATTCCGCTTGGGAACGAGGCGGCGGAATCGCGCGTGAATGCGGCGATTTTGCAGCGCGTGCAGCGGCTCGGCACGCGCGAAGCGCGCCGTCAGGCGATTCGCACCGAGGTCTACGACGCGCTCGACAACTTGGCGCAGAGTTGGCAGCGCATTCTGGCCGCGCGCCTTGAGACGATTCTCGCGGCGCGCACGCTCGCTGCGGAAGAGCGGCAGTTTGACGTTGGACTTCGCACAAGTACTGATGTGCTCGACGCGAACGCGAGCTTGGCAGACGCGCAGAGCCGCGAAGTTGCGGCGCTTGCGAGTTACCAAGTGGCGCTTGTCGATATCGCGTTTGCGACAGGCACGTCGCTCGGTGCTGCGCGCATTCGTTGGGAACCCTTCACGAAGGAAGAGTTGCCGGCGCTTGAGAACTTGCCTGGTGCGGAAGAGCCCGACATCCAAGGCGGTTTCCGCGAAGAAGCGGAGCCTGTTGTTGGGTCGGTGATGCCCGTGAGCGCAGCGAACGCGCCAGCCGCAGCGAACGCGCCGAGTGCTACGCCCGCCGCGCAGCCGTGAGAGCTTGCGCAGCGAGTTCGCGAATGGCATCAGTCATCGAGGTGTCTCCTTCGAGTTCAGAGAACGCTCGTGCAAGTGCCTCTCCGCGTTGACTCGTGATGAGTTGCCCGTGGCGGACAAGCGCCGCGGCAATCGTGGCGGCATAGAGCCGCGCTGCGAGACTGCGTTCGGCAGCGGTCGTACCCGTGGTACGCAGCATCTTGTACGCACCTTTGAGTTGTTCAAGTGCTTCGACGGTGGTGGTCGAAGCGACGATCGCCTCGAAGGGATCGCGCGCATCGGGAACGATTTCGCGCGTGAGCCACGTCGCGCCAGCGAGAGCGGGGGAGGCGTCGAGTTCGAATGCCCAGCGCAGTGTGTCGCCGAGTTGCGGCGATGATCCGCCCACGTGGTTGTGGGGGCCGCGCATGTTGTTGTTGTCGTGGGCGTTCGACATAGTGCTTTCGATTCAGTTGGTCAGTGGTTGGCGCTTCGCCGTTCGCCAAGGAGCGCGAGGAGTTCGTTCACCTCGTCGGCAACATCATTTGGGTTGTCGACGGTGGCGCGGAGTTCTTCCATGAGAATGGTTGCAAACCGACGCTTCGCAACGAGGAGTCGCGCCGCGCAGGTGCCTTTTTCAAGGCCGAATCTCGGTGCGATCTCGTCGTAGCCGACCGCAACGCCTTCGGTGGCAGCTTGCAAGACGCGCAGGCGGAAGATCTCCCACGAGGCTTCGTCGCCAGCGGCGAGGAGATCGCGCTGCAAACGTTCCGCGGCGGCGCGGATAAGTGTTGCGACGAATCGAGTATGGAAGGCGCGTTCTGGCGAGTGCGTGCTGTGTTCGGCGGGCTCGAGGCCGTGCTCTGACATCGCGTCGATCGCGGCGATCCCGCCCTTGGGCATGCGCGTGCCGGCGGTCTTTCGACGGTGCATGTCGGAGAGGTAGTTTCGAACGGCGCCGAGGAGCAGGGTTCGGAATCGGCCGCGTTCGACGTCTGCTTTCTCGAGCAAATTGCGCGAGAGGAAGACGTCGCAGAGGAAGCCCTGCGTGAGATCGGTCGCCTCTTCGTGTGAGCGACCAGACGCACGGATGAAGGCGTAAATCGCAGGCCACGAGCGGCGCGTGATCGCGTCGAGGCTCGCCTTCGACGATGCCGAATCGCTCGCCGCGTCGCGGATGAGATCCCAGTTGGTCTGGGTGAGAGAGGGGTTCGCGCGTGGACCCATGCTGGGCAAGTTACGCACACGGCGAGGCGCGGTGAGGGGATTGTGTAAAAATGCGTCTAGGTTGATCTCGAAAGAGCGGGGGTATTGGCATGACCCCGCGTGCTTTACCTCTGCGATGCCGACGCGGTTTGAAGGGGAAGGCGGGTGTTCGGTCGTTCTGTGATCGACTTTGACAACTTCTTTCCATGGCTGTTGACAATGATGTTCGGCGCCTTAGTGTCAGCAAATCAACGGGGTGCGAACCAAAGGAAGCGGCCATGAGTTCGCGACACGCGGTGTGTGGATTGCTCGGTTTGGCTTGTCTCTGTGGGTTTTCCACAGATGTTGGCCTGTCGCCAATGCTCGAGACGGTGAGCGACGAGCCTGGCCTCGAGATTGGTTCTACCGACTCAAGCTTCAATGCGGGATGAGGAGTTCACTCATGCACAACACATCGCACAACCCGCAGCGCAACTCGCTGCGTCGTTCTTGTCGCAAGTTTTGGGTTCACATTGCAACCCCGATGGCGCTTGTCGCCTCGTGGACTAGTGCATGGACTAATGCATGGACGAGTGCATCGTCTGGTGTATGCACTGTGGCATCCGCGCAAGAGCCTTCACAGGTATCGAAACCTGTTTCTTCTGGCGCTCAAGTTTCGTCCAATACGGAGGCGATCTCGTCGGTTCAATCGTCGTCAGGGCAATCGTCCTCGGTCGAACGACGCGCGTCGAAGCCGCAGTCAGTTCTCGCGGGCGTCTTCAACATCGTGCAATCGGGCGCGGGAGTAACCGATGCAGCGGCGGGTCCGCCACGAGTGCTTCAACAACTCGACCCTCAGTTCGTATCGGCGCATCTCAAGCAGTTGGTACTCTTGGTCACAACGCGAAGCCCAGCGGCGCTTTCAAGCGATATCGCCGATTCGACGTTGCGGCAGCCGGCGGAGTTACGCGCTCTTCGCACGCTGTACTTTGAGCCAGTTGAGAGTGCATCGACTGAGCCATCGGATGCTGCGCGTACGAGTGAAATTCGTGCGTTCGTTGGCCCGACACTTCAGCAGGAACCGCCCGCGAAAGACTCACCCGATGGTCGATGGTGGAAACTTGCAACGAGCACCTTCACGCCGTCAAGCAGCGAGAGGGGCGCTTTGCCACAGTCGATGGAGTACATGTCGAGCGAAGATGGTGCATCGAGTGTTGCTGCTCCGTGGCAGCAAGTAGTCGGTACATCAAAGGAGTGGCGCCACGCGTGTCGGCAACATCTCCGCGCAGCATCGATCTTTCAGTCGCTCGAAGGTGGTGAGCCTCCGGCCGCGTTGACTCCGACCGAACTGCATGAAATTGGAATCTCACATCCGCCGGTACTCGGGGCGTCGGTTCTTGAGATTGCGGGTTGGCTCGAATTTGTCGATGCGCAGCAAGCTTCACGTCGCGTCGCGGGCGATATTGAAGTTGCCGATCGACTCCGTGCTGATTTGCGTGCCTACTTGCAAGCGCTCCGCGTGCCATCGCTGGTGGTGTTGCTGGATGAGCGCATTCCGATTGGATCTCGTGCATTAACAACCCTGACGATGCATCCCACGTGGGAAAGCGATGCTTGGCCGCTACTCCAAGCTTCAATCGATGCGCTGAAGAATCGTGAGGACGCGCGCGCGCGCTTTGCCCAACTTGCACTTCGCGTCGGAACGAAGGTTGGGTTCTCGAAGGAAGCGACTTTATGGCTCCAGAATCGACTCGACCGAGTTGCGAAGAATCTTCCTTCGAACTTCCAGTGGGATGCCGCTTTCGAAGAGGCGGTGTCGCAGCACTTGGAAGATGCGTTCCAGGTTGGCGCGATGTTCGATGGCGTCTATCGAGCGCCGGGTTTCGATGTCAATGATCTCCTGATCTGCCGCATTTACGCGCAAACGGCAGCATTTGAGGTGTTTGGTTACGCATGGTCTCGTGAAGGCGCGCTCTCTCCTTCGCAGCAGGCGGCACGTGCGCAGCAATTTGAGAGTTTGATTTCTCCGATTCGCCAAGCTGCCGAAGAGGATCGATTTGTGGTCGCCGACTATGACTTTGCGGAACTCGCAAGTGCGCGCATCTACGATCACTTCGCTCGCGACACTGCGAACTGGAAGCCATGGCTTGTGTTTCCGATGCGAGATCCATCGTTGGTTGCGGCGGTCGTTTCAGAGTGGTTTGTAAATATCCAAGGGAATGCTGACGAGATGCGGAGGGACTTCGCGTACATCCCGAATTTTCCGCATCGGCATAACCTGAGCCACGCAGACATCGATTGGGCAATCGATGGGGTCTTCGGATTGGACGACCGACAAGATGGTTTGCCATGGATCATGGATGATTTGCAATCGCTCTTTTGGGATGGATATGTTGCGCTGCGGCGGTGAGCGCTCATCATTCTCGCGTTCGCCGCTGCGGCGGCTCACTCCGGCGCGATCCATGCCACAGAGAGCAAGTTGCGAAGCAGGTTGCGAGCGCTCAAGTTTGGCGGCGGTCGCAAACCGAAGGTTCGCTCCGCCGCCAGTTGCGAGCGCTCAGCACAGAATGTCATCCTCGCGAAAGCGAGCAAAGGCGGCGGTCGCGAACCGAAGGTTCGCCCCGCCGCTAGTTGCGAGCGCTCAATTTTGCCATGCAACAACAAGGGGCCCCAGCATTGCTGGGGCCCCTTGTTGTTGCATGGAGCCGGGGGGATTCGCACCCCCGTCCCGATACGTCCTGCCCATCGCGTCTACAAGTGTGTTCGTGCTTTCAATCTCACCAAGGTCATCCGCGCACGACGAGCGCCAAACCTCGGCCAGCCTCGCTGTAGTCTCGTTCCTCTGCGGCCAGGCGGCGCTTTGGAACCAACCCGGTTTTTAGCGCGGGCAAACCCTACCGGGTGTCGGGTCTACTCCGCGTCACCGCGCATTAGGCGGCGAGAGCGTACTGCGTGTTGGCAGTTGTTGTTTTGCATCCTTTTTACGTGGCCTGGATGCTCCACGACTCGCAACGATGGACCGGTTGCGTCCGGTCGAATCTGGTCGGCCCCGATTGTGAAAGACAAGCGCGAGTATACGCGCGCTCGACGCTGAATCAAGGTTGAATCAAGCCAACGTCGCGGACTTTGCGCGCATGTGGTTCGCCGCGTTGTACGCAGCGACCTTGTAACACTCGGCAAGCGTTGGATAGTTGAACACCGTTTCGAGGAAGTAGTCGAGCCCGCCGCCGAGTGTCAGCACCGCTTGGCCGATGTGGACGAGCTCCGTCGCCTGCGTACCGATGCAATGGACGCCGAGCAGCTTGCGCGTTTCACGATGGAAGATCATCTTGAAGAGGCCGCTCTCGTCGCCGAGAATTTGCCCACGCGCGATTTCCGCGTAACGCGCGACCCCAACTTCGTACGGAATCTTCTGCTTCGTGAGCTCTTCTTCCGTCGCGCCGACCATCGAAATCTCAGGGATCGCGTAGATGCCGTACGGGAATCCGGCTGGCGCGGGCTTCGCTTCGACACCAAACATCGCGCAGACCGCCAAGCGGCCTTGTTCGGAACTCGTTGACGCGAGCGCGGGGAAACCGATGACGTCGCCCGCCGCGGAAATGTGCGGCACTTCCGTCTTGTATGCAGCGTCAACCTTGAGGCGTCCGCGGTCGTCAGCCTTGAGGCCCGCCTTGTCGATCTCGAGCGTGGCCGTGCTTCCAACTCGACCAATCGAATAGAGCACAGCTTCGACTTCGATCGTCTTTCCGCTCTCGAGTTCAATCGTCGCCATCTGCGCGTCGTCGGGGCAATGCAAGCACTTCACGGCCTCGCCGAGTCGGAACGTCACGCGGCGCGCACGCATCTGATGAATGAGTTCATCGACGATTTCGGTGTCGCAGAAATCAAGCGGACGCGCGTGGCGATCGATCAGCGTGACTTCGACACCGAGTTCCGCAAACATCGAGGCATACTCGATACCAATCACGCCGCCACCGATGACCGCGAGCGACTTGGGAATGCGCTTCAAGTTCACGATGTCGTCGCTCGTGAGAATCGTCTTGTGATCGCACGGAACCGGCGGATCCGCGGGAACGCTTCCCGTTGCGATCAAGATGAACTCAGCAGACGCGTGGCGTTCCATCGCGCCGCCTTCGATTGCAACCGTGTGCGCGTCGAGAAACCGTGCGGAACCGCTGACAAGATCAATGTTGTTTCGCGAGAGTTGTCGCGCGACAACATCGAGCTCGCGCTCGATGACGTGGTTGACGCGGTGGAGCAGATCGTGAATGGTCGGCTTCGGGCGATGCGTTGGTGTTCCGGAGGAAAGCGCGGGAACATGCGTGAGCGAAAGCACCGCTTCGCGGAAGGTCTTACTCGGCACGGTTCCCGTGTGAAGCGAAACGCCGCCCACCATGCGTCGGCGTTCGATGATCGCAACGCGCTTGCCGATTTTTGCCGCTTGCACCGCGGCGCGCTGGCCCGCGGGTCCGCTCCCGAGAACGATGAGGTCATAGTCGTACGCCATAGGGCGCGCAGTGTACGGGCGCGACGGCGCACATTTTGAAGACTTGTACACTCGCGCCATGAGCCGCCCGCGTGCGCCTTACCGCATCATTTTCATCTGCACGGGAAACATCTGTCGGAGCCCAGCCGCCGAGAACATCTTCCGCGAGCACGCACGGCGTGCGGGGATTCTTGCTGAACTAGAAATTGACTCAGCGGGAACGGGCGATTGGCACGAGGGTGAAGATCCGGACCATCGCTCGGCGGATGCGTTGCGCGAGTCTGGATATTCGGTGGAGGGGCGCGCGCGTGGGCTTCGTGCGACGGACTTCGCACACCACGACCTCTTTGTCTGCATGGACCGTTCACATGTCCGCGACGTCGTCGCGCGCGGTGCGCCGCGAGAACGAGTCGTCCTCGTGAGGCACTTTGACGACGCGCGCAATCACGATGATGTGCCGGACCCGTACTACGGCGGTCGGGATGGATTCACTGAAATGATCGCGATGCTGGAAAGGGCGATGGATGGTCTTGTCGCGCGCGTGCGTGCGGAGATCGAGCGCGGTCGTGGTCATGCGTGAAGGAGGAACCGATGGAGTTTGACGTCACTTCGATGCCCGTTGGCTTGCGCTACAACCTGTTGCTTGGGTCGATCGTGCCGCGACCGATTGCTGTCGTGGGAACGATGAACGCCGACGGACAGCACAACCTCGCGCCGTTCTCGTTTTTCAACGCGGTTTCGAGCGAGCCGATGGTATTGATGTTCTGCCCAGTGAGTCGTGCAGATGGCAGCGAGAACGATTCGCTTCGCAATGCGAAGCCCGTCGCCGAGGGCGGAACAGGCTGTTTTTCAGTGAGCATGGCAACCGAAGAGAACATCGCGCAGGTTGTGAAGTGCGCGGCGGATCTGCCGCATGGCGAAAGCGAGTTCGACTACGCGGGTCTGACGGCGCGTCTCTGTACGAAGATTCGTGCGCCGTACGTGGCAGAGAGTCCGATCCACTTCGAGTGCGAGACACTCGAAGTGAAGCGGTTTGCGGCAGGCACACCATTCAGCGGAAACATGGTGCTTGGACGTGTGGTGCACGCGCGCGTTGATGATGCGCTTACCCATCCTCGCATGCACATCGATCCCGCGAAACTCCGCGCCGTCGGGCGTATGGGCGGCAACTGGTATACGCGCACGGGCGATCGATTCGAACTTGAGCGCGGGTGAGGAAGCGATGCATCGCTCCGTTGCGTGGCGTCGCCCGACGAGTTTGCAGGACAAATTTTGAGCGATCGTGCTGTTTGAGGCAGCGATCAGCGAACTGACTCGTCAAGTGTGCGCTGATGCCGAATCGAGATGCAACGCCAAGACCGGAATCAA
>JBJOHQ010000112.1:0-2933 GCA_046047595.1 Planctomycetota bacterium
TCCAAAATGTCGCCAACCTCAACATCGCGCGTTGGGCCGTTTGGATCGAATACTTGCCCAGGTGCCGGAATTGCGCCAGGCGCGAGATCAACTGGGAGCCGCAGTTGTTGCTGGCTCGAGCCTATTTCAACCATCACGGCGTCGGGAAGTCGCAAATCGGCAAGCGAGCCTGCGACGACTTCAGCGGGCCCGCCCGCGAGTGTGTCGGCATCGATGCCAACGACATCGACGCTGCGTCGAACGCCGTTCGGAAGCGTGGCGACAAGCAAACTCTTGTAGAGCGGTGCGGCCCACGCGACGCCCTCAACGCCGCGCACGCGGTCGATCGCGGTCGATCGCAGCGGCTTCTGATCATCGACGAACGACTGCGTTGGATCGAAGACCCAAAGATCGATGTGGCCGACTTCGCCGACGAATGCAAACGTGCGGCTCATCAGGCCTACGAAGATCGACGCTTGCTGCGCAATCAAGAGCGAGGCGAAACCGAGACCGAGAAGGATCCCGTAAAACTTCGCGCTGTCGCCGAAGAGCATTTTGATTGCGAATCGCCACATGCGTGTTCTCGATCGAGCGCGAATGCTACGCGTTCGGATGTTCTCCCGCTGCGGACTTTCGTGCTGCGCGCCACGCCTTCCACCACTCAAACACGATTGGCAACACGCTTACCACGATGATGATGAGAATGACCTTTGAGAAGTTGTTCTTGACAATCGGAATGTTGCCGAAGATCGCGCCTGCTCCGACGAAACCGACGACCCAAAGGAATGCGCCGATGATGTTGTAGGCGAGAAAGCGGCCGTAACTCATCGTGCCGACGCCTGCAACGAACGGCGCGAACGTGCGGACGATCGGAACAAAGCGCGCGTAAATGATGGCTTTGCCGCCGTGCTTCTCGAAGAACTTCTGCGTCTTCTCAAGGTGTGACTTCTTGAGAAAGCGGAATCGGCCACTGAATGCTGGTGGGCCGATCTTCTTACCGATGTGGTAGTTCACGGCGTCGCCAAGCACGGCGGCGATGAAGAGCAACACCATCATGAGCGGAACGCTCAGGCCGCCTTGTGAGGCGAGTGCGCCAGCTGCGAAGAGAAGCGAGTCGCCCGGAAGGAACGGCGTGACGACGAGCCCGGTTTCAGCAAAGACGATCGCGAAGAGAATCGCGTAGGTCCAAAGGCCGTGCTTCGCGATGATCTCCGCGAGAGCCACGTCGAGTTCGGTGAAGAGCCGAAGAAACTCGTGCCAGAGTTCAAGCATGAGAGTTGCCCCCGTCATCGCCTTCCGTCGCCGTTGATTCGTCCTTGTGCGCGCTCGCTGGAATCACGAGCGACAAGAGCATCGTGCCTCCGATGAGCGCGACGATCACGCCGAGTGAAAGTGGAATCGGTACGTGGCCCTGCGGATTCGTGAGTTCGTTCTTGAAGAAGTAGGGAAGGACGGTCATCTTCATACCGACCCATACAAGTACGAGGCCGAGGCCGTACTTCAAGAGATGGAACTTCTGCATCGCTTCCGCGACGACGAAGAACATCGCGCGCAGTCCGAGGATCGCGCAGATGTTCGAGCCAAAGGCAACGAACGGTTCTTGCGAAATCGCAAGCACTGCAGGCACCGAATCGACGGCGAACGCAACGTCGGTTGTTTCGATCACGAGAAGCGCAACGAAGAGCGGCGTCGCGGCGAGTTTGCCGTTGAGTCGAGTGAAGAAGCGCGTGCCGTCGAAACTCTTCGAAATCGGAAGTACGCCCGACAGCATGCGAATCAGCGGATTCTTCTCTGGTTCGAGTTGCTTCTCTTCGCTCGCGATCAACTTCACACCAGTGACGATGAGGAAGACACCCATCACAATGAGCACCCACGCGTAGCTCACGAGGACGCTGCCGATACCGATGAAAATCGCGCGGAAAATGACCGCGCCGAGAATGCCCCAAAAGAGCACGCGATGTTGTTTGTCGTGATCCAGGCCGAAGTAGCGGAAGATCACGAGGAACACGAAGAGGTTGTCGATCGAGAGTGAGAGCTCGACGACGTAACCCGTGAGGAACTCGAGGAAGAGCGTGCCAGCCGCTTGCGCGGGTTCGAGTTTGAAGTAGCGCGTGTCCTCAAGCAGGGCGGGATTCGCGGTGATTTCTGCAAGTGCGAATTGTCGGAACCCCCACGCAACGCCGAGTGCAGTGAGCACACAAATCACGGTCCAAACTGCGGAGACCTGCATCTGCCGTCGCGCTTGTGCGGCGGGCGTGGCGCCGCCATGCGCAAGTCGTTCGATCACGAAGAGGTCGAGTGCCAGCAATGCGGCGACGCCTCCGAGAAAGGAGAGGAGAAGTGGCCAGTAGTCGAGCGGATTGAAAATGGCGTACGCGAGCAACGGGAACCTCGAAAGGGGGGCGCAGTGTAGGGGGGAACGTACCCCGTTCGCGGCTCGGGCGCGACGCAGCGTTGAAGTCGGTTCCGCGGAGCGTCGATCGCGGCTCGGACGAATTGGAAGGGCGCAGCCCTTATGCTCGTCGAGTTCCTGGAGGCCAATTCATGTTCCGTTCAATCGACAAATCATGCCGAAGTGCTCTCGGCGCAGCGACCGTGCTGCGATCCACGCTACTCGGAGGCGGACTCGCCCTGAGTTTCAATGTTGTCGCAGCTGCGCAGGATGAGGTTGCCGGCGCAAGCGACACCTTCGATGCCGCGGAGTTGATTCCTTCGGCATCTTCCGACTTTCCGCCGATTCTGGCAGGTCAGGAGCCAGGTGCCCGTGAGCGTGGAGCCGTCACGCCGGAGCCTCCGCCCGCCGACAGTGCGCGCGAGTGGTTCGGTCACTCCGATTGGTGGACGTGGTCGCGCGCCACCGGCGATTGGGGCGGTGCGCGGAGCACGATCGAAGACGCTGGATTCGTCTTCAATGGATCGGCGATCACCGAATGGTCGCGTGTTTTCTCTGGTGG
>JBJOHQ010000113.1:0-16002 GCA_046047595.1 Planctomycetota bacterium
CGACCGATCGCCGCGCGACTGATCGGACGGCGCACCTGGGCGTGTGAGAGCGTCGCGGCGACGCGCGTACCTTCCTCTGGATTGAGGACGCGCGGATCCATCGTGAGCCCCATGCGCTCAAGGCATCGCGCGGCGAATCGCGCTGGATCCTCGACGAGATCTTCGTACGCCATGCGCTCATGTGCGATTTCGAGCACTTCCAACGCACGCGGCACGATTTTGCGCTGCCAGCGCATGATTTCGCGGATCGCTGCGAAATCACCCATCCACGGATTTGCGGCAACGTTGAGATGCGAGAAATAGAGGCTCGTGGCGTTGTCGCGCGGATCGCGATCAATCGCAAGACCAACAGCGCCAGGGAAGATCGATGCAATCTCAGGAAGCGAACTCCACGCGAGCAAACTCTTATCAAACGTCCACTGCGCGCCCGACTTTGCGAGCGCGCGTGCGCCAACGAGATACTCCTCACGGAGCCGCGCGAAGGTCCCGTCTGAAACGAGCGTCGGCTTCTGCGGCCACACCGACGTCGCTGCAAGTTGCTTCCGAATCACGCTGAGGCCTGTGTATTCACCGATGCCGCCGATCGACGGATGGCGATCGAGCATGTGCTCGAGCAGCGTCGTTCCAGAGCGTGGCAACGCTACGACAAACGCCGTTCGAAGCTCGCCGTCTTTCGCCGCGCATCGCTGCTTGAAGTGACCCGCTCCTTTCTCAAGGAGCGACCACTGCGCAGCGAGCGGACCAACCGAAGATTCTGTGTCAGCTGGCGGCGCGGTGGTGCGATGCACCTCGCTCACAAGATCGAATGCTTCGCGAAATCGCGCGGCGCGGTCGAGGAGTTCCGCTGCCTCGAACCCCGCGTAGCGACGCGTCACAACCGGCGCCGCGCTTCGCCAAATCGCGAGAAACGCCTCAATGCCGCGCTCACGGTCTTCAACGGCGGCCGCGCGTGCGACATGCAGCGTCGCTCGCGCGTCCTTCATCCATGCGCCGCCCGCACGCACCATCGCTGCGAGATCGTCGCGCCGTCCCGCGTAGTGGTACGCATCAAGCAACGAGAAGGCGGCTTCGACGGCGTGTGGACCGCGTCCGCGTGCAACGCGTTCGAGCATCGCGATCGCCTCGTCTGCGCGCCCATTGCGGAACTCGTATCGGCCGCGCACGAGCAGGAGATGCTCGTCATTTGGCGAGAGTTTCGCCGCAAGTTCGAGGTCGCGCCCTGCTTCGGCTTCAAGGCCAAGTCGAATGAGCGCACGCGCGCGGCCGAATCGACCAAGAAAACTCTGCGGCGACTGCTTGAGCAACTCATCCGCCGCGGCAAGCGCGCCGCGGTTGTCACCAGCGGTGATCAAGCGGTCGATACGTGCGGCGGGAGTTTCTTTGGCGGGCATGGCGGGAACTGCGCTGCGCAGTCTAGAAACAATCACGCCTCACTTGATCACAAAACACAGCCCCGGCACTTGGCCGGGGCTGTGAGACACACACAGGAAACTCTTCGAGATCAATTACTCAGCGACGACGACGCGCGGCAAGGCCTGCGAGGCCGAGAAGCGCGATCGCGCCTGGCGCGGGGACCGCATTCGCCGAGAAGAGGATGTTGTCGAGGCGGTTGTTGCCGCTGGAGGTCGTCGCACCGTTGAAGGTCACGCGAAGGAACGCGGTCGAGGCGCCGTCGAGCGCATTGAGCGTGTTGAGCGACGCAAGGAAGTACGTCGTGACGTTCGTTCCCGACACCGTTTGGAAATCGGTGAAGTTCACGCCGTCGGTCGACCATGACCACGTTTGGGTGTTAAAGCCCGTCGAGGTGCCGCGCGTCGCATAGGTCACGGCGAGATCCGTGAAGCCGCTCATGTCGAACGCGAACTGGAAGAATGCGCCGTTGTTGGCACTCGACGTGCCGCCTTCGAGGCAGATGCCGCCGCCGGCGAGGTCACCGTTGATCGCGCCGAGGGTCGACCCGCTGAACGACTCAACCCATTCATACACCGAGACGCCGTTGGCGTTGGTGATCGTGTTCGAGGCGATACCACCACCGACCGTAATGAAGCCCGCACCGACATCCGCTGCTTGCGGAAAGTCGGTCGCTTCGAAGCCGAAGCCCGTAACAGGAAGCGCGTTGTTGTTTTCATTCCAGTAGGCAACAACATCGGCGGATGCCGAGACTACGACCGTTGCCGCGGCGACTGCCGCTGCGATGCACTTTGTCATCTTGAACTCCTATGTGGGACCGAAAGAGAACAGGGAAACTGGGAACCGAACGATCCGAACTGGACTTCGGATGAAGCGAAACCCCGCCGCGCGGTTGGACAGCCGCACAACGGAAGCGCAAAAGTACCGCACGTTTCTCAAAATCCGGACACTTCCGATCCAGTTTTGACTGAATTCACGCGGCCTTGACTGAGACCTTGACTGAGACCTTGACTGAGGCCTTGACTGAGACCTTGACTGAGGTATTGCCCGAGGCACTGATCGGCGACCTCAACCTGCGACCTCATCCCGCGAACCCGGCCCGCTGCCTGCCGCGAACCCGAACCGAGATCGATGGGAGAGCCGCGGCGCGCGCTGAACTCACTGATTGAGCGAGAGTTACGAAGAAAGAGGGATGCAGGATTTTTGAATCAGAAGATGAGAATGAGCAGCCGAAGGGCTTGCGTTGCGATCCCCCGCCACGTCTGAAAACCTTTGGATCGCCAGCCGAATTGCGTTAGCCTTTGACGATGCTCCCCACTTCTCCGCGTGTTCGGCTGCTTGCGAAGGAACCGTCCATTGGAAGCCGCCAGGCCGTCGGAATCGTTCGCTGCCGAGCGCCGCGATCCGCGATGGCGGCCCTGCTCGCCGTCAGCCTCTTCGGTGACTTTCAACCGTGTGCGTTCGCCGCGCTCAACGACACGAACCTCGCCACTCGCGAGTCGAGCGATCACCGATTCTCCGAAGCCACGGTCGAAGCGTTCCTCGGTGAGGTTCGCGCGGACACACTCACCCGTGCAAGCAAACTCAACATCGCGCTACCCGCCGACTTCCTCGCGTGGATCGACAACGACCCTGCGCTCGAACTCTCGGTGTATGGCTCACGCGCAGATCCACTGCCGGTGCTGCTCGCGTTGCGTTCGCTTGAAATCGATCTCGGCACCGACGTCGTGCGCCGCGACTACACCCAACTCGCGCTCGCGTTCGCGATCCAAGATTCGTACGCCGCGCGCGCCGACAAAGGCACGGGCTGGAATGACGGCGATGGCGCGACGAACGCGTCAACGCTTCCTGACATCACACCGCGCGCACCGCTTTCGCTTGTGATTCCGAGCGATCCGCGCGTGCCCGTCAACACGAAAGACACTTCGCGCGCGCTCGATGCGAATGACCACATCATCAACTTTCTCGAGGATCACGCGGAGATCGAAGCGGATATCCGCGTGAAAGAACTTCCGCCGCTCGAGTATGACGAGAAAGGCATCGCAAAACCGCAAGGGAAAGCGGTGACCGTGATGAAGAAGGAACTGCGCAAGCCTGTCGCCGCCGACGTCATCGCGTCGCGCGCGCTGCAGGAGGAATTCAACGCCTACATGGCGGCGCATGGCCACCCAGAAGTCAAGATTGATTGCGGTGATCGCGCCGTCCATTGGTACTCCGAAGAGGCGATCTCGGACAAAGATTTGCGCGCGAAGATCAATGTCGCGCATGAACTTTTCCACGACGCCTATCGCGCGAAGGGTCGCATGCCCGCTGAACGTGATCGCGCGCCAACCGCTGCCGAATCGATGGCGTGGTTCATCCGCAACGATCGTCACGCATTCGACGACGCGACGCGCGATGCACGCAAATGGCCGCGATTTCCTTTGAATGCGCCGTGGCCAGTCCTCGTCATGCTCGCCGCCGACGACCAACCGCTGCGCGAACGCGAAGACATCTGGGTGAAGTTCCGCGACTCAGGCGAGTTCCGCACCTACGGCGAATACATCGGTGGCATCGCGCAGCAGTTTGATATGCAATCTGCACGACGCGTCGCGCCGCTCGCGTTCAACTACGGCTCGATTCAAATGATGTGGAAGGATGGCGGCGTCTGCGGCACGATGGGAAACATCGGCGCGCGCACACACCGCATCGTCGGCCAACCTGCGTCGACCGCGGGGCAACCTGGTCACTGTGCGATCGTCTTCATGGAGCAAGATGCGAAGACGGGCGAATTTCGCTGTAAAGGCGGGCAATACGCGACAGGCGGCGACGAAGTGACCACCGTACATGCGGGCTGGAACTACGACGACGTCGGCGGGCGAAAGCCAATGGTGTATCACCAGTCGATCGCATGGGCTGTGAACTACAAACGAGAGGAAGCACCAACGTCGTTCCTCGAAACGCTCGCGATGCGTCGCATGTTCGACGCGCTTCCCGAAGCAGAGCGCGCGGCGACAGCGGCCGAGTTCGCGGAAGCGGGCCTCGCGCGCAATCCGTTCTCACTCGTGGTCTACGACGGCGCCGTGCGCGCCGCGAATTCGCCTGAAACCGCGCTTGCACTCGCAGATATCGCATCGCGCGCGCTTGATTCTCTGCCCGCGGCGAGTGTTCCCCCGCTTTACCGAAGCACGCTGCGCGATCTCGCACACGCGCGGATCGCCGCACTGCCCGCGCCGAAAGGCGCCGACGCAAATCGTGCACTTCTCAGCGAACTCGAACGCCAGCAATGCGACGACGCGAAACTTCTCGCGCGCACATGGCGTGCAATCGGCGGCGATGCGGAATTCGACGCGCGTGTGCGCGCAGCGATCGAGCGCTATCTCGCGTCACCGGAACGCGCGAAGGGCTCGGGGCCTCAAGCAAAGCGCGAGGCCGATGCCTTCGCGAAACTCGTGAAAGCGTGGAGCGACACGGTGAAGAAGCCTGCGCGCAAGGAGTGGGCAGCGTCGCTCATTCCACTCTTCAAAGATCGCGACACGATTGCAGTCCGCGGCAAAGCCTCGCCTGATCCAGTCGTCGCAGAACTGCGCAAACTCGCGGAGGCGAAGTAGCGCGACGCGTTATGCAAATCCACCAGATGTTGCTTGTGGAACGGGTACGCGCCCGCCGAATCCGCCAGCGGCGTTTTCGCGTAAGCCGTGGAAAATCATGCTGAGATGGGCGCTGAAAACCGCGAGCATTGAAGTGTCGATCGACAGATCCGTCGTCTCGCCACTCGCGGGATCGAAACGTGCGCTCGCGAGGCCTTCCCGTTTCCAAAGACGTAGCACCGACAGGAGATCAACGCGCGGCGCGCCCTCGCGACGAATCACGAGTACGCGCTCGACGCCTGCGGACATCAACGCACGCGCCGATGGGAAATCCTGTGGGAACACCATCCAACGATTGTCGAACATCGACGGCGCCGCAACGCCAACATGTCGATTCGAGTCGAGAAGAAACGCCGGCGGCGCATCATCGGAAATGGCGAGCGTTTGCAAGAAGTCTGCACCATCGTGCAGCGCTGCAATAAGCGGATCGACCGCGACCACTTCTTTGCCTATCCCTTGCGTGAGGTTGTAGAGCGGAACAGGCCGAAATCCGCGCTCAGCAAGCGCAAGCCCACACGCGATTCCCTCGACGCCTGGAAGATCCACAACCACTGCGTGGCGACCTGAACCAAGTGGTATCGCGCCTGCACAGTTCCATAGAACCCGCTCACTCGGAGCGTTGCTCGTTGGCGGGAGATAGGTAAAGAGCGCGGGTTTCGCCCAAGCCGACCACGGACTTGCAGCGGGCGCCCAAATTTCAAAGAGCGCTCGCGCATCAGTCACAGGCTTCATGCGCGGAGAGGTGGAATCATCAGGGAGAAGCATGTTGGAACCCTTCTTCGTGCGAAGGCTTGAGCGAACAATGGCGCGAGAAACCACGCGAAGAATCACGCGACGAATGGCGCGAAGAATCGATCGAAGAATCGATCGAAGAATCGATCGAAGAATCGAGCGAAGGATCGAGCAAAACCGCCGCATCCTGCGCGCGGCCATCGATCAATGCGCGCGGCGCCACGCGCGCGTACGCACCAGCGGCGCGTCCGTCGATCACATAGACGCCGATACAACTGTGAAACGAGGATTGCGCCATCGCCGACGTGTTCGTGGAACTTTCTTGGCACAACGGGATCGACTCGAATTTCCGCTGCAAACACCAAGACTTCGGAAAGAGACGCGCCATCCAACGTGCACGACGCGCGGCCGCGGCACTTGTTGCCCCATCGAGTACCACACCCTCACCAATCCGTCCCCACACAGGCTTCAGCACGAAGCCGCTCGGATCGACGCGACGCGCGAACGATCGCAGTCCAATCGGCGCGACGTCAGGAAGAACCTCGTTCCACGTGGGCGTCGAGATCCCGAGTTCGCGCAACACAAGCGGAAGTCGTTTCCCTTGCAAGAGCAGTGCAGAAGGCGGATTTGAACGCACGACGTTCGCGGGCAACCTCGACCAACGCGCTCGATCAGCGCGCGAGAGATTCCCAAGCCACTCACACGGAAAGAAGCGCATCACCGCGTCGACTTCAACACCCGTTGTCGAAAGTCGCGCACGCGACGCAGATGGCTCCCCGCATGGCTTCACGTGTGGATTCACGTGTGGATTCACGCATGGCTTCACGCAGGGATGCACGTGTGCGGGTGAAGCGAGATGCGCATGCACGCCGAGCGCTGCGAGCTCCGCGCCAATTCGCCGCACGACCTGCTGATCATCGGTGTAACTCGTCGCATGGACGAGCGCCGCATTTCCGTTGGGAATGCGCTCCGCGATCGCCTGCGCAAGAACACGCGCCGGATCGGGTAGACACTCGAGACGAGGCAATCGCTCGGCGACGATCCGCGCAAGCGCACCCGCCTCAATGAAGCCGCCCGGAACATCCGCATTGATCTCGGAGACGCGCCAGCCTTCGGTCGTTGGGTGAAAGTCGAAGCGTGCAAAGCGCACGTCACGCTCTGACGGCGGCGGCGATGCAGCGATGATCGCGCGCACTTTTCGTGGAATTCCAAGCGCACGCCACGCCCGACGCTCCGCAACCAACGCACGCTCCACAACAGCGAGCTCTGCCCACGCGCGCTCAGCGAGCGACGCGAGTTCGTGCCACGCCGATGGCGCGAGACGAATCGCAAACGGCGCGACCGTTTCTTCGTCGTAGGTCCGCGGATCGAGTTTGCCCGCTTCGAAGATCGCGCGCATGCGAATCTCGCGGCATTCATCTGCGTTGAATGTGCGCGACAGCGCAATCACACTGGCGCTCCCAGCATGAAGATGTACCCAACAGCCGCGAGGAGGTAAACGACGCCCGTGAAGCGATCAACCCAAAGATTGCCGTCGATTTCGCGCGAAAGTGAAACCCGCGCAACGACCGTATCGGCGACCACGAAGAGCGCAGCCGGCCAGCCGAAGCGAAAGAAGTCACCCGTCGCAGCGTCGAATCCAGTCCAATTTCCTGCGACGGCTCGTCCAAGGATTGCACCGATCGCAACAAACATGCAGCCCGCACGGAACGCAACGCCACGATCGCGATCAACAAGGATGCGGTAGGCCGTTCGGTTCAGCGCGGTATGCACGATGACGAGCGTGTAGAGCCCAAGATTCGCAAGCACCGCGCAGTAGATCAGCACGTAGAAACCAGGACCGTCGCCGATGTTCGCACCCGCGTAGGCACAGACACTCGCGAGCGTCGCGGTGTAAAAGAGCGTGTGCGCAGCGCGATTGCGCCGCTCGAACATGTCGGGCACTTTCCAACCGTACAAACGCAGGGCAATTGTGTTCACGGCCGCGAAGGCATAGCCCATCACGAGATAGAAGACGACGTACTTCGGGTCAGGCTTCACGTCGCCCGCAGCGAAATTGAGCAGCACATAGAAGAGAACAGCGCCGATCGAGAACCACGCGAAGATCGTCGCGAGGCAACCGAATCCCCCGCCCGGCCGCATGCGTCCGTCGGCTGTACTCCAGAGTCGCCGATCGACCATCGCACCGCGCGTTGCAAGCCAGCCCCAACCGATGATGCCAACGACGAGCGACGCGATGAGTGCGAAGACTTCGGGCTCAGACATGCCGAGCAATCTACCCGCGTGCGGATCGGAGCATGCGGGCGCAAATTGAGATCAACCAAACTTGCGTGATCTTGTCACTGCTCGAGGAGCCGCATCGAGTACGCACAATTACGCCGGCCGCCGTTGCCGTCGCGCCTCATGGGCGGCGACCACGGCATCCCACTTCGCGTCGAATGCCCATTCGTAGTTTTTCCAGCGGCCGATGGACTTGCGGTTGATCGGCTGTCGAACCTGCGCGCGGGAGAGTGTGTCGGCGCCCTTCGGATTAAGTTCTGGCGAGAGCACGCGCTCATCCATCGCAAGCCCCATGCGCGCAAGGACGCGCGCCGCATCGGCCGCAGGATCCTCGACCAAATCCTCGTACACGATGCGCTCACTCGGAAGTTGCAGCGCGTCAAGCGCCGCAGGAACGACGCGACGTTGCGCTTCAATCACTTGTCGAATCGCATCGAAACTACTCGTCCACTCGTACGTCGACGGATTGAAGTACGAGAGGAAAATGCTCGTCGCAACATCGCGCGGATCGCGATCGACCGAAACTGCAACGGCACCGGGGAAAATCGTCGCAATCTCAGGAAGCGCGCGCCATGAGCGCAAACTCTTGTCGAGCGTCCACGTCGCGCCCGCACGGCGAATCTGCGCAGCACCCTCGATGTACCGGCGACGAAGATCGTCGACGAGTGCTTGCGGAACTGCGCTGGGCACTCGGAACCACATTGGATGCGAGGTCATCGCACGACAAATATGGTCGAGACCGTCGAACTCACCGATGCCACCGATCGCGTCATGCCGATCGAGCATCTGTTCAAGCAGCGTCGTACCTGAACGCGGCATCGCCACGATGAACGCGAGATTGGGTGCATGCTCTGCGCGCGGCACAAATGGCATCGGTTGCTTCGCGAGAAGACGCAACTGTTCATCGGCAAGGCCAAGCCACGGCGCAAGATCGATAGGACCAGTCGTCGCACGATGGACTTCGCTCGCGAAGTCAAACGCCTCGCGATAGCGCTTCATGCGATCGAGATGTCCGACCGCTTCGAAACCCGCGTAACGACGCACGATGAGGTGCGCGCGAGAACGAAACACGCCTTTCAACGCCTCGATGCCCGCTTCGGCATCTTCACGAAACCGTGTGCGCGCGATGTGCAACTGCGCGCGCTCATCCTTCGTCCACGCACCGCCCTTTCGCACGAACTCCGCATGTTCATCGTGACGGCCCGCACCATGCAACGACTCCAGCAAGTTGATCGCGGCCTCATGCGCGTGCGTGCTGCGACCCGCCGCGATCTTCCGCAGCGCCGCAAGTGCTGGATCCGTGCGCCCGAGATGAAAATCCATGTTGGCGCGAAGGAGCAACGCGAGCTCATCGTTCGGCGAAATCGAAAGCGCTGCGTTGAGGTCGTTCTCAGCAGAGATGTTGTCGCGCAGGCGAAGATGGGCTCGCGCGCGGCCGAGCAGCCCGATGAAACTTCGCGGCGACTGCGCCAACAGTTCATTCGCCGCGCCGATCGCACCCGCGGCGTCGCCGGACATGAGGAAGCGTTCAATGCGGGCGGCGGGTGTCTCGCGAGCGGCCATAGAGCGAGTGTATCGGCCGCACTCGTTGAAGCGATTGAGAGGGAGCGCTTCAAAAGGACCGCCGCCCCTCGTGAAGACGAAGGGCGGCGATCGTGTTGTGGGGTTGACAGGATGACGCCGTTGGTTCAGCGGCGCGAGCGCCGCGTGAGGCCAGCGAGGCCGAGGAGCGCGAGTGCACCCGGCGCTGGGACTTCGTTCGAGGTCAAGCCTTCGAAGAGATACAGACCGCCACTCCAACCGCTGCTTGGCGTGGCAGCGATGCGGAATGTACGGTTCGCAAGATTGTCGTACGACCCGCTGGGCATTGTGCAGTCCACGCTGCCACTGACAGCTTCGCCCGTGGTGAACGTGTTCGAGAAGAAGATCACAAGCTGCGACGACGACGTGAACGTCTGCATATCGATGCGCGTGACAACGGCGTCACCGATGGTCATCGAGGCGAGATTCGACATGAACCAGTTGTCGGTGCCCCACGTTCCCGCTTGGTCAGAGGTCACGCGAATCTGATCGCATTCGATGTTGTACGGCGTGTTAATCGTGCCGGACATGCTCAACGAGAAACTCGGGCCCGAGAGGCTAAAGCCACCGAGGGTGAGCGCCGCGTCGGCCGAGGTTGCGAGGGCGGAAACGGAGAGAACGGTGGCGGCGAGAACGTGCTTCATGTGAACTCCTTGGTGAACAACTGTGCTGAAGTTGAGGTTCTTGACTGATTGGTTGTGGTTGACGATTTGGGCGATGCCGAGACCGAAACTGAAGTCGACACTCAGAGTCGAACTCGACATCGAGAACATCGAAGGCCCTGCGGGTCCTCAGCGAATCAAGTCATGGCACCGCCGACCGTGGAAAGGGCTTGGTCGATCGGGCCAAGATGGTTTGAGTCACTCAGAATGGCGGCATCAACCGCCCCTTCACATGCACCCACCACAGCGGCGGGCAAGGACAAGTGCGCAAACGCGCGCCAAACCCTGTCATGACTGAAGGGTGTTTCGTGCTGTTTCGCCGCGTTTCCCCTTCTCGGTCGCACGGGCATGCGACGGCCGCGCGAGTTTGCCATCGGATTTGCTAGCATTCCGCCCCCTATGGCCACTGCGCAACTTCCGATTCTCCAGTTCGTTGCCCGCAACTACAAGAACTTCAACGCGCGCTCGACGCGTGACGCGTTGTTTGCGTACTGGGATCACATCGAATCCGGTGGGCGCATGTACTGGGCTGTTGCTGGCGCCATGAGTTCTGCGCAACTCGGTATCTCGCTTGCGCCGGCGATTCGCGCGGGCCTCGTGCATGGCCTGTCCGTGACGGGTGCGAATCTCGAAGAGTCGCTCTTCCGCCTCGTTGCGCACCACTCGTACAAGGACTTCCCCGACTACCGCTACTTCACGAAGGAAGACGACACGAAGATTCTGAAGCAGCGCATGCGCCGCGTGACGGACACGAGCATTCCGGAAGATGAAGCATTCCGTTCGGTTGAGAAGATTCTCGTTCCGATGTGGAAGCGCGCGACCGCGAACGGCGAGCGCCGCTTCTGGCATGAGTACTTCTACGAACTCATCCTCTCGATTCCGAAGTCGAAGTACGAAGGCAACCCCGACGATTGCTGGTTGCTCGCGGCGGCGAAGGCGAAACTCCCGATGGTGGTGCCAGGGCACGAGGACTCGACCTTCGGCAACATCTTCGCGTCGCACGTGAAGTTCAACGATTGCAGCGCGTCGATCGTGAAGAGCGGCATCGAGTACATGGGCCAGCTCTACGACGACTACCGCGTGATGTCGAAGGGAAAGGGCGTCGGCTTCTTCCAAATCGGCGGCGGCATCGCCGGTGACTTCCCGATTTGCGTCGTTCCGAGCATCAAGTACGACCTCGAGCAGCCTGTGAAGCCGTGGGCGTATTTCTGCCAGATCAGCGATTCGACCACGTCGTTTGGCTCGTATTCGGGCGCGACGCCGAATGAGAAGATCACCTGGGATAAGCTCACCGAAGACACGCCGATGTTCGTTGTCGAAAGCGATGCAACCATCGTTGCGCCGCTCATGCTTGACGCGCTCCTCGAGGCGAAGGCGAATCCGAAGGCCGCTGCCGCGATCATCAAGGCTTCGCGCGCCGAGACGAAGAAGCATCTCGCGAAGCGCTGATATCACGCGCAGAGGCGGTTTCGCCTGCAGCGGGCAGCACGATTTCGATCGTCGTTCCAACGCCGAGCGTGGATGTGATCTCGATTTTTCCTCGAGCTTCTTCGACTGCCTTTGCGACCATCGCGAGTCCAAGCCCAGTCCCACGACCTGACGGTTTTGTCGTGAAGAAGACTTCACACGCACGCGCTCGCGTTTCCGCGCTCATGCCAATGCCGTTATCCGCAACTGCGATTCGCACCGCACGACGTTTCTCAAGACGTGCGGGCCCAAATGCAACCCGAATCTCGCCTCCTTGACCGCGCGTTCCGTGACGCTGCACGACGGCGTCGCGCGCATTCACGATCAGATTCAAAACGACTTGCGTGAGCACACTCGGATCGATTTGAACATCGCCGCACCGAGCTTTGAACGCCCCTTCGAATTGAATCTCGCGCGGCAACGCCGCCGTAAAGAGCGGCTCAACCGTGCTCCACCACGAACGCAGCTCTGTGATTTCCGTCGCGGACGATTCTTCCGAACTCGACGAAGACGCTCGCGAGAGGAAGTGCATCCCATCCGCGAGTTGTCGCAGGTACGCGACGCAACTGCGCATCGCATCCGTGTGTTGTTCGTAACGCTCGCGCGCAGTGACCGTGGTGAAATCGTTGCGCAGCGACGTGAGCGCATTGAGATGCGCTTGAATTGGCAACAACACATTCTGTAGATCATGCCCGAGGCCAGCGCCGAGCATTCCGATCGATGCGAGTCGATCGGCAACGCGCATGCGCTGTTCAAGTTCAATGCGAGCACTCTCGTCATGCACAAAGAAGGCGATGCGCGGCGCGGAACCGTTCAATCCGCGAACGCGCGTTGCAGTGCAATGGACCCACGTAGTTCTACCACTCACTGCATGGAGAACGAGACGCTCAGCGATCGAAGTCACGCTGCCTTCACGCAACGGGCGAAGAAGCGCGGTCAACGGCTCGTCCTCACCCTTCGCGCGCTCGGGAGCACGTTGAAAGAAGGACTCGACTTCAAGTCCGGTGACTTCTGCAGGATCCTGACCAGCAAGCGCAGCGAACGACGCGTTTGCACGGAGGATTCGACCATTCCATTCGGCGAGCACCACTCCGATCGCTTGATTCTCGAAGAGCACTTCGAACTCTTCGTGTGCTTCATCGGCAACTGCACGTAACTGGTGCACTTCATTGACTCCGTTCACAACCATCACGATCCCGCCGATTTCGCCCGTCATCGTGCGCCATGGCCGCGTCGACCACCGAAGCCATTGCACCGCGCCGCGCGCGCGCGCAAAGAGATCGAGATCGGAAGAAAGTGGCTCACCGGCAAGCGAACGACGATGGAGTTCGCGCCAACGCTTGGGAATCTCTGGGAAAACCTCGTAGTGACTCTTCCCTAAGATCGACGCCACGTCGAGTTTGTACTCCGCGCACCATGCAGGACTCGCTGCGATGTAGCGCATTTGCGTATCGACCATCGAGATCGGAGTCGCTGCGAATGCGATCTGATCCGCCAAGGCGCGTTGAATAGGACACGGCGTGTCAACTGCATGCGACGCACGCAACAAATCAAGATTGGGCTGCTCGACGATGGACATGAAATCCCCCATGACCGTCAGCGACAAGTGCGCTGAGGTGAGCGGGAATCTTCGGTGTGTTCAACATCAGTCACAAGGAGTGACTCATGGAGAGTTTGCCCCAACCTGATTCTGCGTGCGACGATTGGACCTGCGGTTTGGGCGCGAAACCCGCAATGCGCGCGCATTAGTAGTCATAACCGAGGACAGCAAGGTCCTCGCGGTAGCGCCGCATGGCGAGCGTCCGCGACCGAACATCGAACAAATCCTGATAGCGCGGATGACGGGACCGATGCGCGTGCGGGAGCGCTGGTCGCGCCGCAAGCGCGAGACCAAGTTGGTCGCAGAGTCGGGCGAAGTCGTCTGCAAGCCGCTCGAATCGCCCAACGAAGTCCACGAGCAACGCGCCATCAGGCGCACAGATGAACGGCGTTTGCGGTGCAACGTGAGGATGGTCGAGCGAGATCGTCGCGTCAACGAAACGGCTGAAAGAAAGCCCGCGGAGGTCGATGCCTGCTTCGAGCGCACAAGCGCGCAGATCAGGATCACCGCCGGCCCATGCCGAAACGAGGCGATCGAACGGATTCCGCACGAAGGCGAAGGTCTGAAAACGGGCGAGATCGGATTGCGAGACCCCAGTGGCGAGAAGCGCGCGACGCAGGCGCACGACATCGAGATGCTGCAAATAGTTCGTCGCACCAGCGATCGAGCGAAGGTCTTCGCTCATCGCGCGGCCGTACAGATGCTCGCGATTCTCGACTCGATAGTCGCCGTGCATGCCGAACGCGCGTTCGATACTCGAACCGCCGCACTTCGGAATATGGACGAACATCATGCGGAGTTCGCGTGAGACCGGCATGCGCGCGAGTGTAACGCGCAGGCGTTCAAGAGAACGCGCGCGGCCGTACGATGGACGCATGAGCGAAACTGTCTCGTCGATCAGAGAGCCGAATCGCGGAGCGACGACGGTGCGCGAGCTTGGCCGTATCGGCCTTCGCGACGTACTTGTGGCGACCGCGATTTTTCTCGTCGTCTTGGCACTGCGATTGGTGCTCCTCGCGAACACACCCGATGCAGCATGGCCACACTCCATGCTCTACGAAGGCGATGCGCCTGTTTGGGCGACGTGGGCGCAGCAGATCATTGCGGGTGAACCCTTCGAAGAGAACCTCCCGTTCCGGACACCAGGAGTCGCGTTTCTTCTCGCGTGGATCGGTGCAAGCGCTGCGCCCTTCACGGCTGCAAAGGCACTTTGGTGCGCGTTTTCGGCTGCAACCGCGGCCGCGACCTATCTCGTCCTCGCGCGATTCTTCACGAGAAGCGCTGGGATTCTCGCTGCACTTTTGTTGGCGATCTCGTTTGCCATGGGAATCGCGGCGACGAGCCTCAACAACGAAGCACCGTATGCACTTCTCCTCATTTTGATTGTCGGTGCAACGTTGCGCTGGTGTGAACGCGCGACCATCATCATGTCCATCACGCTCGGCGTGATGCACGCACTTGCGCTGCTTTTGCGGGCAGAACACACCCTTTTCATCGCGCTCGCTGCGATTGGCATGCTCGTCGCGGCGCGTCGAGTTCCGATCAAGCCGCAATCACAGCCTCCATCACGGCTTCCATCACGACCTCAAGCGTGGCCGCACATCGTGCGACAATCCGTGTGGATCATCGCCGCGGGTGTCTTGGTCTTGCTTCCGTGGACACTTCGTTCACATGCCGCAGTCGTGCGCTACAACAGCGAATCGCCAGAGATCCCCTACGACTCGATGTGGCCCGAATGGCGCGAGGACGCGATTGCGGAGTATGAGTCGCTCCCCGCTTTCGTGCGCACCGGAAACTTCGCAACGCTCAATACATTCGTTCGACGCAACCAACTGCAGGAAGTCGATGCTGCGGCAGTGAAGCGCTACTTCGATGAAACGTGGGGTTTCACGCCCTCGGCGCTCCCCGCGTGGTCGATCGTGAGTTTCAAAGGTGGCCTCGATTTCGCGCTTGCGAATGATCCGCGCGCGGACGGCGGATTTTCGCGCGCGCCGCTCACCGATCGCTACGACCAGAACCCGCCCTTCTCGTTTGCGCGACCTAGTCACGCGCAAATGGTCGAGCAGGGTTACTCGATCGGTTGGCAGCATCTCACCGAAGATCCAGCGCGTGCGCGCACGCTCATCGCGGAGAAGTTGTTGCGTTTCACCGATGGTGCCACGCTTGGCCTTTTCGCGTCGAATTGGCCCTACAACGCAAGCGATGAACTCATTCGACAACCCGTCGATCTCGCGGTTCCTGCGCGTTGGAGTGCGCCGATTTGGAGTTCGGTGGTGTTGCTCGCGATCGCGCTCGGTGCAATCGTTGCGGGATTTCGTCGCGGCGGGTGGATCCTCTTACTTGCGCTCTTCTATCGCATCATCATCGTCGCGGCGTTCTACGGCTACGCGCGTCATGCGGTGTCGATCGCGCCAGTTCTGGCGGCGCTCGCTGCACTTGGCATCGACGCCGTGTTTGTTGGAATCTTGCGTGTGCTGCCGTTCGGCACTGCCTGCATCGGGCGCCTCGCCTTCGCGATGCTCGTGCCGATCGCAGCGCTCGCGCTCCTCGTCGTTGCATTCCGCTCTGCGCTTCATCCGCCGTCGTGGACCGCGCGGAGCGCGACGCTCGACGGCCGCATCGAACTCACTCCGGAGTTTGG
>JBJOHQ010000114.1:0-2766 GCA_046047595.1 Planctomycetota bacterium
ACGCATCGGTCGCTGCCTGCTTCGTTGCCGATCGACTCGATCTCTCGCGTGTGGGCTATCGACCAGACCCAAATCGCATGCCGAAGAGCGCTGCACTTTCATCGCTTCTCACGCGCGACCTCATCGATGCCGCCATCGCCCGCGAACGCGCGACGCTCACGTGGCCTGGTGGCAGTGACATCGAGCGCGTGTGGGGCGTGCGTATCAACGCTCTCTCGAGTGACTGATCTCAAACGCGCCTCGTGAGCAACCTGTCGATTGGCGCGCCGCACTCTTCATGCTGCCTCAATGTTGGCGCGCAACACGGTCGATTTCCAACGGATATTCCGACAGCCCATAGGGCATTCTCCCGCTTCAATCTCCGCCCACGTTCGCATGAGAAACAGGGCGCATGCTGGCGCGCTATAGGTGCATGACTCGCAGAGTTTTTCTCGCGTCGCGCAGCATCGACTGAACGCAGCTCGGTGCATTGCAGAGCGCTCTCCATCGTCCCCGCACGACCACTCGTGGTCGCGCACCGCCGCGCTGAGGCCGCCCCTCAGCGCGGCGGCCATTGGGCGCATGCTTGAACTCTGCATGGCGGCTTCCGCGCGCCCGCTGACTGCTGACCTTCGACGTTGCGAAAACCCTCATTTCGCCGCGCAGTACGACGCCCGCTCGTCCCTTACATTGGCCGCATGTCTCGTGAGGAAACTGCAACCAACGCCTCGTCATCGAACGTTCAATCGCTCTTGAAGGAAGACCGCATCTTCCCGCCGTCCGCCGCACACGCGGCTGCACTCGGCGGCGCGTGGTGCGGATCGATGGACGAGTATCGCGCGCGCCACGCGCGATCGATCGCCGACCCTGAAGATTTCTGGGGTGAAGTCGCGCAGAACTTCGACTGGTTCACACCGTGGTCGAAGGTCCTCGAGTGGAACTGCCCTGACGCGCAGTGGTTTGTCGGCGCGAAGACCAACATCTGCCACAACGCGCTTGACCGCCACGTGCTCGCGGGTCATGGCCACGAAGTCGGCATCATTTGGGAAGGCGAGCCGCAGCCCAATGGCACGCCCGAGGTCAAGCACCTCTGCTACGGCGAACTCCTTGAAGAAGTTTGCCGCTGCGCGAACGCGCTGAAATCGCTTGGCGTGAAAAAGGGCGACGTTGTCACGCTCTACATGGGCATGGTGCCTGAACTCGCGATCGCGATGCTCGCATGCGCCCGCATCGGCGCCGCACACAGCGTGATCTTCGGCGGATTTCCTGCTCCATCGATCGTCGATCGCGTGCTCGACGCAAAGTCGCGCGTGATCATCACCTGCGACGGCGCATGGCGACGCGGGCAAGTCGTGCCGCTCAAGAAGAACGTGGACGAAGCGATTCATCTGCTCGCCGCACAGAACCACACGGTCGAGCACTGCGTCGTCTTGCATCGCACGAAAAATGCCGTCGACTGGACCGCTGGCCGCGACCATGCGTGGCACGAACTCGTCGGCGCGCAGACCGACGAGTGCGAATGCGAGCCGATGGACTCGGAAGACCTTCTCTTCCTGCTCTACACGTCAGGCTCGACAGGTAAACCGAAGGGCATTCGCCACACGATCGGCGGCTACATGGTGTACACCGCGTACACCGCGCAGCAAACGTTCAATCTGCGCGCGGGTTCCGGCCACGTCTACTGGTGCACCGCCGACATCGGTTGGGTCACGGGGCACTCGTACATCGTCTACGGCATTCTGCCGAATCGCGTGCCCACGTTGATGTTCGAAGGCGCGCCGAATTGGCCCGCGGAAGACCGCTTCTGGGAGATGGTCGCGCGCCACCGCGTCACGCACTTCTACACCGCACCGACCGCGATCCGCGCGTTTATGAAGTGGGGCGACGAACATCCCGCGAAGCATGATCTCTCGAGTTTGAAGGTCCTCGGCACTGTTGGTGAACCGATCAATCCTGAAGCGTGGATCTGGTACCACGAGAAGATTGGCCACGCGCAGTGCCCGATCGTCGACACGTTCTGGCAGACCGAAACGGGCGGACACGTCATCACGCCGCTCGCGTGCGCGACGCCAACTGTTCCAGGCTCATGCACGGTTCCTTTCTTTGGAATCGACGCAGCTGTCGTCGACGAGCACGGCAACGAACTCCCCGCAAATACCGGCGGACTACTCGTGATTCGCAAGCCGTGGCCATCGATGTTGCGCGGCATTCACGGCGATCGTCAGCGTTTCATCGACACCTACTGGTCACGCGTGCCAGGCATGTATCTCGCGGGCGATGGCGCGCGTCGCGACGACCGCGGCTACTTCTGGATCATGGGCCGCATCGATGACGTCATCAACGTGTCGGGCCATCGTCTCGGCACGATGGAAGTCGAAAGCGCCCTCGTATCGCATGAAGCTGTGGTCGAAGCGGCCGTCGTTGGCATGCCGCACGACATCAAAGGCACGGGCATCGCTGCCTTCGTGTCCCTCGCGCCCGGCGCGACCCCGAGCGACGCACTCAAGAGTGCGCTGCGCGAGCATGTCTCGGGCGTTCTTGGCCCGATCGCCAAGCCTGACATGATTCGCTTCACACAGGCACTGCCGAAGACGCGCTCGGGGAAAATCATGCGGCGACTTCTTCGTGATATCGCAGCCGGCCGCGACTCGAAGCAAGACACGACGACACTCGAAGATTTCAACGTGCTCGCATCGCTCCGAGGAAACGAAGAGTGAAATCGCGCGGGACAAGTACGCGCCCCGCGAAAGTGGCGGGCACGAAGACTGCAAGCGCGAACGCGAAAAG
>JBJOHQ010000115.1:0-12231 GCA_046047595.1 Planctomycetota bacterium
CGTTCCTTCGCAGCGTTGCGTGCGAGTGCCCCCATCATCGCCGACGCGCCTCGCCCGCCGCGCGGGATCGATCACGAGCGTCCGTCGCAGCAGCGATTCGATGCGATCGTCCTTGAAATGCTCGCGCGGCATCCACTGCGCGTGAAGCGTTGGCGGAACACGCTTTCCGGAATCGCGGTTCTGCGCATCTATCGCGACGGTCGTCAAGATCGCTCGATCGAAGCGCCGTATCCAACGAGCGCGCTGCGATTGGCAATCTTCTTGCATGAAGTGGGACATCACGTGCTCGGGCTTGGCGTGCATCGGCCGCGCTGTCTTGAGGAGTATCTTGCGTGGCGCTTTGCACTCGATCGACTCGCGGAGTTCGGCGTCGAAACGGAAGGTCCCGTCGCGCGACGCTTCGATCGATCGATGCGGTACGCCGTCGCGAAAGCGGTTCGTCGCGGGATTCGTCGGATTCCAGCGGAGCTTGCGACGTTTTTGCCGTGATGCGGGTCTTTCTCGTCTTGGCGAGATGCATCAAAGCTGAGATGCATCAGAGAATTAGCATCGCGTCGCCGTAGCTGTAGAAGCGATATCGCTCGCGCACGGCGACGGCGTAAACCTCGCGCAAAAACTCCATGCTTGCGCGCGTGGAGAGATCAGTGCTCGCGCCTCGACTCGCATCGACTTTCATCCCTAGAAACGCACCGACCAGCGCAAGCAACGTCGAACGCGGAAGGTGGAAGTTGGTCAGCAGGGCATCGACGTGGCGAAACTGATAGCCCGGCGAGATCAGGATGTTGGTGAGCCCGCCGAATCCTGCCGCGGGTTGCGCGTCATCGTCGGATGAACTCGGCAGCGGCTCAGGCAAGCTTTCGAGTGCGCGCACCGTCGTCGTGCCAACGGCGATGAGGCGCGCCTGTGCGCTCGCACGCGCACGGCGTGTTGCTTCGAGCGCTGCGAGTGTCGATGCTGGCACATGGAAACTCTCGGTGTGCATCGGATGATCGCGCAGGTCTTCGACGTCGACCGGCTTAAATGTCCCCGCACCAACGTGGAGGATGACTTCGTGCGTGGGAATGCCTTGTGTGTCGATCTGCTGCAAAAGCTCGGGTGTGAAATGCAATCCCGCCGTCGGTGCGGCAACGCTGCCGCGTGCAGTGTGATCGGCGTAGACCGTTTCGTACTCCGCGCGATCTGCATCATCATCGACTTCGATGCCAGCGTCGCGACGCGCTTTGAGAATGTACGGCGGCAGTGGCGTGTGACCCGAACGCTCGAGCATCGCGGCGACATCGCCGCCTCGCGTGCCTGGTCGAAGTCGTGCAATCCACGCTTCACCATCACGAGCGACGAGTTCGAGCGCGTCGTCTGATTCAGAACCCGCGTGATCAATGAGTCGCAAAAGTGTGTGCGGCGCGAAACGCTTCGCTTGCCGCAGAAGAATGCGCCAACAGTCGCGCTCCGCGCAAGGCTCGAGCAGCAGTCCTTCGGTGGCACGTCCGCTCGCGGCATCGCGTACGAGAACTCGAGCACGCAGCACACTGGTGCGATTCACGACGAGCGCATCGCCCGATCGAAGAAACTGCGGCATATCGCGCACAAACGCGTGGGTGATCGCGCGTGTTGCGCGTTCGACCACCATGAGTCGCGCCGCGTCGCGTGGGTGCGCGGGTTCGGTCGCCACGAGCGATGGGTCGAAGTCGTATTCGAGTTCAGACGTGCGCATGGATGTCGTTGCGGGGCTCAGTCGCGGGGGTTCGTCGCTTCGTCGTTGCGTAGTCGCTCGGTTTTCGCAACGGCGACGCGATGCTCACCACGCAATGCTCACCACGCAATGCTTACTTTTTGCGCTGCTTGAACTTCGACTTGATCGACTGCGTGGCGCTCGAACCCTTGAGTGAGAAGCCTGGGAATCCACCCATGCCCGGCATTCCAGGCATTCCCGGCATCCCACCAGACTTGGCCATTTCCTTCGCGGCCTTGATGCGATCACCCATGCCGCCCGATGCGAGGCTCGCGGTCATTTTCTGCACGGTTTCAAACTGCGTCACCAAGCGATTGACTTCGTTCGGCGTCGTGCCAGATCCCGTCGCGATGCGTCGCGCGCGGCCTTTGTTGAAGAGCTTGAGGTTCTTACGCTCTTCGGCCGTCATCGAGTGGACCATGCCTTCGAGTCGATCGAATTGCTTGTCGTCGATGTTGATGTCCTTGAGCGCGCTTCCAACGCCCGGCAACAAACCAAGCAGTTGCTTCATTGGTCCCATGCGGCGCAGCGACTTCATTTGCGCGAGGAAGTCGTCCATCGTGAGCTGGCCCTTCGCGAGTTTCGCGGCCATTTTCTCAGCTTCTTCGTCGCTCACTTCTTCGCGCGCCTTCTCGACGAGTGCGACGACGTCGCCCATGCCGAGGATGCGGCCAGCCATGCGCTTTGGGCTGAATTCATCGAGCGCGTCAAACTTCTCGCCGGTGCCGAGGAACTTGATCGGTGCGCCCGTCACTTTGCGCACGGTGAGTGCGGCGCCGCCGCGCGTGTCGCTGTCGAGTTTCGTGAGAATCACGCCGTCGATCGCGAGTCGATCATGGAACGCCTTCGCGCTGCGCACCGCGTCTTGTCCGGTCATCGCGTCGACGACGAGCAGAATCTGGTGAGGTTGCACGGCCATGCGCACGCCCTCGAGTTCCTTCATGAGTTCGTCGTTGACGTGCAAACGGCCTGCCGTGTCGAGAATCACCACGTCGAAGCGTTCTGCGCGAGCCTTCTCCACGGCGCGGCGGCAAACGCCAATCGCGGCGTTCACGGCCTTGCCATACTCCGCGCACTTGTCAGGTTCGCCATAGAACTCGATCTTGGAACTGCCCTTCGCATTTGCGGCGACACCTTCGACCACTTGTTGAAGTTGTTCAACGGCGGCGGGGCGCTGCAAATCTGCGGCGGCGACGAGGCACGAACGTCCCGCCTTCTTGAGGTACGCCGCAAGTTTGCCGCAGGTGGTCGTCTTTCCAGAGCCCTGCAATCCACACATCATGATGATGGTTGGCGCGGGATCGACAAGGAAGAGTTTCGAGCCTTCTTGTTCGCCCGTCGGAGCCATCAGCGCCACAAGTTCATCGTGCACGATGCCGACGAGTTCTTGCCCGGGCTTCAGGCTCTTGGTCACTTCGCGGCCCTTCGCCTTCGACATGACATCAGCGCAGAATTGTTTCGCGATGCCAAGTTCGACATCCGCCTCGAGGAGCGCGGTTTCGATTTCGCCGAGCGCCTCTTGGACGTTCGATTCAGAAATCGTGCCGCGGCCAGAAAGGTTGCGGAAGGCAGATGAAAGGCGTTCAGAGAGGTTCTCGAACATGGGCCGCGCAGTATAGAGAAGGGAAGTGGCGCGAACCGCGGGAAAAACGTGGTTGTTCAGAGTGGCCGCACGGCGCGCATGTCGTGTTTTGCCTCGAGCACGCTGCGCAGATTGCAGAGGTACCAACGCCAACTTTCGGCACTATCGGCCATGAAAAGGAGGTTGTCGGTGTCTTCAGCGAACGGGCCGTGGCGCAGGATCACGCGTGCGCCCGCGGTTCCGTCGCCGCGTTCGGCGAGCGGTGCCACGACGATCTCGATGGGAACTGGCGTGTCATCGACTGGTGAAGGGAACCACTCGAACTTGATGCGCGCGCAGCCATCGGCGAGAGCGGCAATGTCGTGTTCGAGAATCACCGTTTCGGTCGTGTGATTCCATGCGCGATCCCATGCGATCGAGAGTGTCGCGAGTTCGTCGGACGAATCCTTAGGGCGGTGTCGCGCATGGCTACTTTCGTTGGCACCACGATCTTCCACGTTGATCTCGCATCCAACCGCAAGCCAACGGCAGAACCCTGCAGCACTCGAAATGCACGATGCAACTTCTGAGGGTGCGGCGTGAATCTCCTCTTTGAGGGTGATCCAAATTCCATCTTTCTCGCGACCGACCATTAGGCGTTCTCCACGGTGCGCGGGGGCAGAATCAGCGGCAATCGCGAGGAGAGCGAACCGCGCGAGTGGACTTCGCGCGACGGTGTCGGCGTTGCACTGCCTTCCATTCGTTGCGCGTTGGCTGTCGCTGAACTTGAAGCTGCAGCAATTTTCGCTTGCGCGGCGCGCAACTTGCCGGCCTGCATGTGGCCTGCAAAGACATACACCGCAAGATGCGGATGACCGAGCGCGGCGTCGAGAAGTTCTTCCGGCGATTCGCCCTCGGCGAGTTCCGCTTCAAGATCGAGAAAGTAATGCGAAGCGAGTGCAGCGTGCTGCGTGAAACCTGCACGGTTGCGAACACCTTGGCCGCGCAAGCCCGCAAATTTCGCGGCGCCGAGAATCTTGCTTCCGAAGAGAAGGTCACTTGTGAAAAGAATCATCCGGCTGCCTCCGCGAAGGCTGCGTCGGCGGAGCCGATGTGCAGAGGTTTGGCTTCGAGTTCATGTGCCATCAAGTCGGCGTAGGTTTCACGCGCGCGCACGATTTCTGCGCTGCCTCCAGCAACGAGCACTTCGGCAGGAAGCGGCGTCGAGTTGTATCGGCTCGCCATACTCATGCCGTACGCGCCGGCTGTGAAAACTGCGAGTAAATCACCGCGTGCGATGTTGGCTGGCAGCATGCGATCAAGCGCGAGGAAGTCGCCCGACTCGCAGAGCGGGCCAACAACGTCTTGTGCAACCGTGTCGGGGAGCCCCGGATCGAGCGCGCGTCGCGTCGGCAGATGCGCCGCATCAGGCGCAACCGGCCAAATGAAGTGGAAACTGCCGTAGTGCGACGGGCGCAGCAGCGCGTTCATGCCGGCATCGCAGATGATGAAACGCTTGTCGCCCGAAGTCTTCGTGTAAAGCACGCGAAGAACGAGGATGCCTGCGTTCGCAACGATCGTGCGCCCAGGCTCAAGGATGAAGCGAATACCGCGATCGAAGAGCGGTTGTGCGATTTCGAGAATTGCATCGGCGTAGTTCTTGAGCGGCGGCGATTGCGCGCTTTCGTAGTCGGCGCCGAATCCGCCGCCGAGATCGATCGAGCGAATTTCGAAACCGTCGCGTGCGAGTTCATCGACGAGCGCTGCAGTCTTCGCGAGTGCTTCGCGATACGGCTCGACGGTGTAAATCGGTGAGCCGATGTGAAGGTGCAGGCCTTCGAGTCGTGCATGCGGATCGCGGCCGTAGCGCGCGAAGAACTGCCGCGCGCGCTCGAGATCGACCCCAAACTTCGTTTCCTTCTTGCCTGTCGATGTGTAGCGATGCGTCTTCGGATCGACGTCGGGATTGATACGAAGCGCGACGCGCACAGAGGTGCCTTCTTGCGCCGCGAGTCGCGCGATATTCTCAAACTCCGCTTCGCTTTCGCAGTTGAGTAGACCGATGCCAGCATGAATCGCGGCGACGATTTCTGCGTCGGTCTTCCCAACGCCCGCGTAGACACACTTGGATGCGGGCACACCTGCGGCGCGCGCACGCGCGAGTTCGCCGCCAGAAACGACATCCATGCCTGCACCCCGCGCGGCGAGCGCGCGAAGTACGCCGAGATTGCCGCAACTCTTCACCGAATAGCAGACAAGCGGATCGATCGGCGCGAACGCCGCGACGAGTCGGTCGTAGTGATCCTCAAGCGTTCCGCGCGAGTACACAAAGCACGGCGTACCGACCTGCTCCGCGACGTGACGGACGGGAAGGTCCTCAACGTACAACTCGCCGTTTCGATAGGTGAAGAGATCCATGGCGCGATGCTAGCAGGTCGCGGTGGCGCACTAGTGCGGGCGCTTTGCGCGTTCGCGCGCAGTTTTCTTCGAAGCGAGTTGGGGCGAACTTCGTTCAGCGTTCGCCGCGCGCGCGGCTTCTGTTGCGGCTTCCGTTGCGGCTTCTGTCGCGTCAAGTTCATCCGGATCGCCGCGCCATGTTTGAATCAGCCAGCCAAGACCGGCAAGCGCGAGCCACAAAAGAATCCAAGCGATCGGCGGCACCGGATGCGCGAGCCGTTCGATGAAGCGTGCGAGGAAGGGCATCGCACCGACCAAGGTGAAGATGCCGCCAACGAGGCTTGTGAGAATTGCAGCGGATGCATTGGGCATCCACGCGCCGAGGACGAGTCCGATGAAGGCGCCGCCTGCAGCGGCCGCCCCGAGAAACGTGCGTGCTTGCGGCGGTTCGGCGTGCCAACGAGCGTCGGCCCATCCGATGAGCGGACGAATGGGTGCGGGAGCGCGCTCGACAAGCGCGGAAATTTCGGGGGTTGTCGCAGTCGCGATCGCGACGCTTTCGTTTGGCGCGCGCGCGTCGATGATTTTGGCGTCGATCCCGATGAGCGCGACAAACGACGCAGCGAAACCGACGACGACGCCAAACGCGCAGCCGTAGAGCAGACGCCATGTCGACGCCACGAAGATGAGGCCGAGGAATCCGCCGGCGAAGGTCAGCGCAACGCGTCCGAGGGTTGTTCGACCGAAGTCTGGCGCGAGTGCGCCGAGAATCGGAGCGCCAAGAAGCGCGCCGACGATGATGATCGTGACGACAAGGACCGGGCGCAGGAGGTGACGCCCTGAGATCAGAAGCAGCAGTCCACCTGCGAGCAGCAACAGCGCAGGGACGAGGCTCGGCAGCGGAAGTGTGGCGAACTCGCGCCCAAGCGACTCGGTGAGACGCTCGACGCTTTCGGTTGTCGTAGTCGCGGCTGTCGCGGTCGTAGTTGTCGCGGTCGCGGTACTTGCCGCTTCCAAACCGCTTGCCGCCTGCGCAAGCAGAGATGCACCAACGAGCGGCCCGTCAAGAAAGGTCGTGAGGTTGAGGTGCGCGGCGTCCATGCCGATGCGCACGATACCGCGCGGGGCGTTCCCGTGAGGGAGAGGCGGGATGGAGCGCGTGCTAGATCGCGGGATGGATCGCGTGCTAGAGCGGGGGGGACGGCGTGATGGACTCGCGCGTTGGCCCCAAGTCACTTTCCTTCGTTCGCCTATTCTGCCCGCCACTCGCCATGTCTAATCTTTCGAATAACGCGCCGTTCCGCATCGCCCTCATCTCGACGGGGGGAACCATTGAGAAGACCTACGACGAACTCGGCGGGGTGCTCTCGAACAAAGTGAGCGTGCTTGACATGCTGCTCGCATCGCTTGAATTGCGCGGAGTCGTCATCGACCGTGTTCCGCTCATGAACAAGGACTCGCTCGAGATGAGCGAAGCCGATCACGACCTCATCGCAGATACGGCGGAGTTGATGTCGCGCAATCACGATGGCGTTGTCATCGTGCACGGCACCGATCGCTTGGCGAAGACGGGCGACCGAATCCATGCGCGTCTCAGCGAGAAGGGTGGCGCGCGCAAAGCTGTTGTCTTGACTGGTGCGATGCGCCCTTACGAAATGCGCCGCACCGATGCGACACAGAACGTCACCGAGGCGCTTCTTGCTGTTCAGGTGCTCGCGCCTGGCGTCTACGTCGCCATGCACAACCGCGTCCTGCAGTTTCCTGGTGTGGTAAAAGATCTCAAGCAGGGGACGTTTGTTCGGACCACGAGCTAAATCCATTCACGAAAGGGCAAAATGCAGCAAAGTTCCGTTGGTCTCGTAGGACGCTTGCTCAATGTTGTTGAGCGTGCTGGCAATAAGTTGCCGGATCCGGCGACACTCTTCGTCCTGCTCGGCATTTTGGTACTCATCGTGAGTGCCATCGGTGCAAACCTTGATTGGAGAGTGACTGATCCGCGCGATTCCGCGAAGGAACTGGTGGTCACCAATCTGCTGACGTCGGACGGAATTCGTTGGATGTTCACGTCGGCGCTGCGGAACTTCCTTGACTTTCCGCCGCTCGCCATCGTGCTCGTGGCCATGCTCGGTATCGGTGTCGCCGAGCGAACGGGACTGTTTCCGGCGCTCATCAAGTTGCTTGTCAGGCTGACGCCGTCAAAGTTGCTGACGCCTGCACTCGTCTTCATAGGCATTTGTTCGAACGTCGCTTCCGACGCGGGCTACGTCGTGCTGCCACCGTTGGCAGCAGGAATGTTTGCGATGGTTGGTCGTTCACCGCTCGTTGCGATCGCAGCTGTGACATTCGGAGTCGCGGGTGGGTTCAGTGCCAACTTACTGATTTCAAGCCTCGATCCGCTGCTTTCGAGCTTGACTCAAGGGGCTGCGCAAGTGCTCAACCCAGACGCCGTCGTCACGCCAACTTGCAACTATTGGTTCATGGTCGCGTCAACCCCATTTCTCACGCTCGTTGGCTGGGTTGTCACTTCGCGAATCGTCGAGCCGCGATTCTCACGTGAGGACGTCGCGGCCCAGATTGCGACAGGCGGTGTCGTGCAGGGAGCTCCCAAACTCGAGGCGAGAGAGCGTCGAGGACTGCTTGCGGCGCTCATCACACTTGGTGTTGCTGGGCTGACGTTTCTGCTTATGGCGCGGGTCGAAGGTTGGCCGCTCTCGGGCGAAATGACTCGACCGGGCACAACGACGCTCGTTCCGACGTGGAGTGAGGCGATCGTGCCAATGATCCTCACCCTCTTTCTGCTTCCTGGCGTCGCATATGGCATTGTTTCCGGGGAGATTCGCTCCGATCGCTGCGTTGCAAAGCGCATGGGCGACTCGATGAGTTCGATGGGTACCTATCTTGTTCTCGCGTTTTTCGCTGGGCAAACGATTGCTTGGTTCCGACAATCCGGGCTCACAAGTGTGCTCGGAGTGACTGGCGGAGAAGCGATTCGTGCACTCGGTTTTGGCGAGGGTTCGATGGTTGCCGCGATTGTGGTGGTGGTCGCGCTGCTCAATCTCTTTGTTTCAAGCGCGAGTGCAAAGTGGGCGTTCCTGGCACCCATTCTCGTCCCGATGCTCGGCACCGCTGGCGTGGCGCCCGAAGTTGTTCAGTGTGCCTATCGAGTAGGTGATTCGTGCACGAATCCGATCGCTCCGCTTTCGCCGTACCTCGTGGTCATACTCATTGCAATTCAGCGATATCAAAAGTCAGCTGGCATCGGAACGCTCATCGCGCTCTTGGTTCCATACTGCATCACTGCGCTCGTTCTCTGGACAGCGTTCCTCGTGATCTGGATTGAACTTGGAATTCCGCTTGGCACATGAGCGGTGCTCGAGTTCATCACGCCTGCGCGTCTTCCGCGGTCTGGATGTACTCCTTCTCGCGATAGAAGAGCGAGACGAAGATGTAGACCACCGCGGCGCCGAGCATGAGATAGGTGAAGAACCAGTAGTAACTCGCGCCAACGAGCGTCGAGTTGCCATCGGCGTCTTGCGTGAACTTGTTGACGAACGCCGTCAGGAAGTTGCCCGCCGAAACGCTCAGGAGATAGAGGCTCATGATGAAGGACTTCATCTTCTTCGGCGCTTGCGTGTAACTGAACTCAAGGCAGGTCACCGAAACGAGGACTTCAGCCATCGTCAGCACGACGTAGGCGAGAAGTTGCCACGCGATCGACGGCCAGTCCGCGTCGTGACGGGTGCCGTCGGTGGCAATCGCGATTCCGCCGACCGACATCGCCTTCGCCATTTTGTCTTGCCACGCCGTGTCGTTGGCAGGGGCGTCTTTCAGCAGGTTCTCCATGTCGCGCGCGGTGGCGTTGCGCTCGATTTCACGGAGCGATTCGATCGTCTTTGGGTAATCGATCGACGACGAAGCGACCATGGGCGTGACCTTGGCGGCAAAGTCGCTCTGCGCAACGTCAATCTTCTGTTGCGCGAACGCGCTGATACCGAACGCGACGACGCAGAGGAAGAAACCTGCGCCGATCTTTCGAAGCGCGGTCAACTTCACAAACTTTCCAGCGATCGGGTAGATGACGTAGGCGAAGAGCGGGATGTAGCAAAGAATGAGCAGCGGATTGATCGCTTGCACTTGCGACTCAAGCCACTGAATGCCCAGAAAATGGCAGTTCATCTGCGCGGCCTGCAGAACCCATGCGCCGCCGGATTGGTCGTAGAGCGACCAGAACACCGCGACGAACGCGTAGATCGAGAGCAGTCCTGCCATCGCGCCGAGGCCCTCTTTCGAGAAGGTTTCGCGCACGAAACCGAGGCCCTTCGGTGGGATGTGGATGTAGCGATGACGTCCGAGCCAGAAGACGAACGTCGCGATCGCCATCAAGATGCCCGGCACGCCGAACGCCCAACCTGGCCCGTAGTGCTTCAAGAGCCACGGAGTGAGGAGCGTCGAGAAGAATGACCCGAAGTTGATCGAGAAGTAGAACCAACCGAAAACACGGGCCAACAAGTGGCTGTTTGATTTTCCGAATTGATCACCGACGTGTGCGGAAACGCATGGCTTGATACCGCCAGAACCGAGCGCGATGAGGAAGAGGCCAGCGATCAGCCAACCCTTCGGATCGAAGGTGGCTTGAAGGAACCAGCCTGGCATATCGATCAGCGCGAGTGCGCCGTGACCGATGCAGTAGACGATCGAGAGCAGCATGATCGTCCGGTACTTGCCGAGGAAGGCGTCGGCGACGATCGCGCCGAGGACTGGGAAGAAGTACGCACTTGCGACGAAGAGGTGGACGTACTCACGAGCTTGCGCGTCGGTGAGGTACGCGGCTTCCCCTGAAGCACTGAGCAGGTATTGCGTCATGAAGACGGCGAGAATCGTCTTCATCCCATAGAACGAGAAGCGCTCGGCGGCTTCGTTCCCGATGATGAACGGGATGCCGCCAGGCATGCCAGTCGTCTCGGTGGGGGCTGTGCGGTAGGCTGTGCTCGCGGGGGACGTGCTCATTTGGGACATGAGGGCAAAGTGTAATGCAATTGCAACCTTTGCTTTGCACGGCTCGCCGCATGGCTCGCCGCATGCTTCGTCGTTCCGGCTCGGTCGGGCGCGCTCATGTCGCCCAATCTGCGCGGCGTGTGTGCGAACTTTGCGCCGCAAAGCGCCGTCCGACCGACTCAAGTCTGCCATGGCACACGCCCGCATCATTCGTCTTCGACGCCCACCGGTGATTGTGCAGACCGAAGGGCGATTTGTGCCGCCGAATGTCGATCTTGCGGAAGTCGATCAACGTTGGGCCGCACTTTGCGCGGCAAATCCCAAGTATTTCGATGGGTCGCTGTTGCAAGTTTTAGGGACAAGCCGCAACGGACACGGTGGAGTCCAAATCCACGTGCAGGAGTGCTCGTACCGCTTTTACGCGGTGCAGCGGGCCGACGGTGATTGGCAGGGGCTCGACTGCGGCGTGCGGCCGCTTGGTGTCAAAGGCCTCACTCGACGGGGCGCGGCGCTGCTCGTAGGACGGAGGTCGCGTCGTGTCGCGTTCTATCCAGGCCTTTGGGAGTTCGTGCCAGGCGGCGGGCTCGAGCCTGGTGTCGAGCCCTCGGCGCATGTCCTTCGTGAACTCTCGGAGGAAGCAGGATTGACCGCGCTCGCGCCGCCGATCGCCGTGGCGCTGCTTTATGACCCCGTTGCGTGGACATGGGAGATCGTGCATCGCATCGATCTTGCGGAGAGTGCAGAACCCACACTCGGTTGGGAGTACGAGGAATTTCGTTTTGTCGAGGAGTTTCGTTTTGTCGAGGAGTTCCGCTTTGTCGAGCGGGACGCGCTGCCCGAGCCGCTCGCGCCTGTTGCGACGCAGATGTTGGCGTTGATTGCGTGAGCAAAGCACCGCGCGATTACGCGTGGTGCCGCGTCCGAAGTGCGGCGAGTCGTGCGAGTTCACGGTCAAGGACGTCAAGTGGAAACGGCTTCAAGAGAGCCTTCGTCAGAGGATCGTTTCCAACTTCCACTTCGTCGCCGCTCGCCATGAGCACCGGCGTGTTGTCGCCGCGCGCGCGAATCGCGCGAAGCGCGTCGAGCCCACCGCCACCCGCATCCAAGATCACGACGTCGAAACTCCCAAGATCTGTGCGCGTCGCGATCGAAGATGGGTCGTTCGTCGTGTCGATGTCATCGCCGACCGCTTCGAGCGCCGCGACGAGCACGGCGCGGACCGCGGGATCGTCGTCCGCGATGAGCACCGTTCGCGCTGCCGGCGCGGGAATCGAACCTGTTTCACACGCTTCATCATGGCTGTGCGTGTTGTTGCGTGATTGAGGCATCGCAAGCCCGCGTCGCGCAACAAACGAGAGCGAGGTTTGAAATCCGTCCGCGGTCGGCTCCGCAGTGACGCGGCCGCCAATATCGCGAATCGCGCGCAGAGCAGCACCAAGTGGAAGCATCTCGAGCGCGAGGTGACCGTCGAGCAGGCTCGGCAACTTTGCGTCGTGCGGCCACATGTGTGTGCGTTCACGCGAGTCTTCACGCGAGTCGCTGCTCGCGC
>JBJOHQ010000116.1:0-11518 GCA_046047595.1 Planctomycetota bacterium
TGCGGTGACGGCTGCGTTGGGGTGCTGCGGTGCTGCATGAGGGGGGCATGCGGGCCGCATGAGGGGCGCATACTCCACTGCACGAGTGGCGGAAGCAGGCACAAGGACAGCACCTCGACGCGTCGGAGTTGCGCCGTGAATCTGCTTGGAAGCGCGTTCGGGGCGGCCTACGCCAAACGGAAGACCGACGTCTGCAACGATGACAAATCGGCTGACGAGCAGTCTCTACTTGTGACGCGAGGACGGAAACTTAATCCGGCATGATGAGGCCGGACTTGCTCGCGGGTCGCTCACTTGGGATGGACGCGCTTGGCGCACCACCGATAGAGCCGATCACGCCAGGATCGCCGCCCATCGCCGAAGCGCCTCCGCCGTCGCGTTGCATTTGGGCCGCAACGAGCTTCGCGATCTGAACAAACCGCGACTGAAGATGCGCGAGGACTTCTCCCAACTCCTTGGCCTCTTCTGGCTCAAGGTTGCCGCGAGTCTTTTCTTCGACGACGCCGAGCAGGTCGATTGCAAACTGCGCACCGACGAGATCGATCACCACGCGACCGGTCTGGGGGTCGCCGTAGGCACCGAGTCCCATCATGGCTTGACTCGCGAGCGTCGCGACGAGGGTTTGAAAACTTGCAGGAGGCATCTCGCCCTCACCGCCCGGGCCAGCTTGCGAAGCTCGTGCAGCTTCCTTCTCCGCGAGGCGTTCCTTTTCTGCCTGCGCCTGCGCCTTCCAATCCGAGTCGATGTGCAGTTTCGTGGTTTCGTCGCTCATGTCGCGAGAATAGCCACATCGGGCCACGCTCGCCTAGGCATGAGTTAGGATTCCGACCATGCTTCGAGCTTGTCTGCTCTTCGCCTTGCCGGTCGTCGTTCTCGCTGCATGCAGTGCAAGCAAGCGACCCGATGCCCAAGCGATCTCCTTGAGCGACTTCGCTCATCCACCTGAAGCGTTGAAGACAGATGTGGTTGAGATTGACGCAGTGGTGGTGGAGACTCCAGAGGTTGTGACCGACGAAGTGGAGACCTCGTCGGGCGATCGGACGTTCATCGAGACACGACGTGAAGTGATCTCGCAGAACGCCGACGGCCGAACGGAGATCGATTCGACGCGATCAACCTTTGAACGCAAGTTGGAACCAGGTCAGTCATGGCCAGTCGAAGGTCTCGTTGGTCAGGTGAACGGGCGTCCACTGTTTGCGAACGCATTCCTCGAACCGATTGCTGATCGTCTCCTTTCTGCCGCCGCACTTCGCGATCGCGTGGAAGGTCGTCGTGTCTTCGTGGAACTCGTCCGACTTTCGTTCAAAGATCTCGTGGACAACGAACTCATCGTTGCGGATGCCGAGTCGAAACTTTCACCGGAACAACAGCAGGGTTTGTTCGCTTGGCTTCGCAGTTTCCAAGAGGAGACAATCGCGGAGCGCGGTGGCAGTCGAGCCGCTGCTGAAGCGAGCCTCGAAGCAGAAGAGTCGCAAACCCTCGAACAGTTCGTCCAGCAGAAGCGCGACATTGCGCTGGTGCGACGACTGATGAACGAGCGCATCGAGCCACGCACCATCGTTTCGTGGCGAGACATTGTTCAGGAGTACGAACGACGTCGCGCGGAATTCAATCCTCCGCCAGTTCTCAAACTTGGACGCATTCGGCTCAATCCGAGGACTGATGCCGACGCGATTGCCAAGGTGAAAGCGATGGCGGCGGAGGGCAAGAAGTTCTCGGAGATTGCCGCAGAGTTGAAACTTCCAGACGGCGGTTTTTGGCAGACCTTCGACTATCCCCCGGATGGCATCGCGGGGATGCCGTTCACGGAGGCGACGAAGGAACGATTGACTGGGTTGGGCATCGACGTTCCCAGTGCGCCGCTTGAGCAGCGTGAACTCATCGTTTGGCTCGGCATTCTCGCGTTGGATCGTCCGCCGAGCCGTTCGCTGTTCGACCGCGATGTGCAGTTGCAACTGCGAGCCGAGCTTGAAGGCCGACGTCGCGCGATCGAACGACAGCGGTATCTCGACACGCTGCGCAGTCGCTGGGTGACCGACGAGATTGGCGAAATGGAACGTCGTCTCGTCGAGATTGCATTGGAGCGATACTGGCGGTGAAGTGCTGACGGCAGCCGCGCGCAACCAACCGCGCGCGCGCCGACTGTGCGCCCTTCGGAACTCATGAACTCGGGCGAGCGGTGGGTGTCGCGTGTGTATCTCGCTGTGCTGCCTCCTTGGTGCGGAGTGATTCGGTGCGTCTTGCTTGGCACGTTTCCAACGAGGCGGTGGAGCACCGGTGAAGTTGTCACTCCTTCGGGAGAGTCGGCGCTCGAACAGTCCAACGACGTGGCGAACAGCGCTCGCGGAGCGGCCGTTGCCTCGCACGCCAATGAGGTCAACGCGAACGGAAGCAGCGGTTGCGGGAATCTTCAATGGACGAGATGGGCGCACATGGTTGCGCGGTGGCCGCGCTCGAGTCGTTTCAGAACTCTTCCGCCGCGCGCCGGGCGTCGCTCGATTCATACGATTCATGCGATTCATGCGATTCATGCGCACGCACTCGCCCGCCGTCGAGCGCGCATCATGTGCGTCGGACGAACCCGCAATGTCCTGGAGAAGACGCCAAAGTACTTCTCGCTTGCGCGCATCGACGCGATCGAGCGCATCCCACGGACCACGGGCGAGTTTCACCTCGACGACCACAATCGTTACTCCATCGGGAGCGAGCATCACGAGGTCCGCTTCATCGCGGGGGTCTCTCGAACTTCGCCAGTTTCGCGCGAGCGTTCGATACCCAAGCGCTCGCAGAAATCGTTCGGCGGCGCGCTCTCCGGGGTCCCGCGGACGAAAGTGGGCGAACAGGCGATTCATTCGTGGTTGCACGCGTTGAAGTGTCAGCCGGATGAGGTAGAGAATCGCGACCCAGACCCCGTCCTGCGAGAGATGTGAGGTAAACGCTCGAAATGTGCCTCCGTTTACGACCCTCGCGTGCGAGTCGTGAACAGAGTCACGCGTTGCCGCAGTGATGTCGCTGACGCGCTCCTCGGTTGCGCAGAGGGCCGCGGTCTGAACGTCGAGCGGTGGTTCTCGAAGATCGCTCTCGGCGGACGCTTCTTGACGCTCATTGCGATCGAGTTCGCGTTCGCGGCCCTTCGGTCGAATGCCGTGACATCCCTCTCTTGGTACATGCATAAATCTCTTCCTCCTTCTTGTGCTTTCGCTCTCTCGTATCACCGCTCTCGCGTGCCGTTGCTTACATACACCCTCACTTTCTTGCGCCCTCGCTTTCTTGCGCCCTCGCTTTCTCGCTCCTACGCGTGGTTGTGTGCTTCCCCGACTCGCCCTTGCCCGAATTGCGCTTGCCCCGATTTTCACTCGCTCCGTCCTGCTCTTGTTGCTGTCCCTCGTTCGTGCGCGCGAGCGTCGCGCGTTTTGGCCAAAGCGAAACCGCGCGCATGATCATCTTGACGCTCGGCTGCACGCCCCGTTGCGCGGAGTCGCTGCTGTTGACGCTCCGCGATTGTGTGCACGCTTCTGGCGACCATCGCGATTTCAGGCAAAAGTTCCACGAGGAAATTTTGCGCGCGGATTTTTTCACATTCTTTGTCGCATCGTCATGTCCGCTCCGCGAAGCCATCCGCGATGCACTCGGCTGAGTCTCACGCCTGATCGCGCGTCCTATCGCACGCGCGGCACTTCGCGGCACTTGGCCACACCTGGCCTCCATCCACAGCGTCAAAAACAGCATCGCCCCGGGTACCCGAGGCGACGCTTGATACATGTCTGTTGTCTTACGGCTTGATCGCTTCGACCAAGCTGCTCGAATCGATCAAACGAATGATCACTTGCGTTCTTCGATGACGACGCCGCTTCGAGCAACCCATTCATCACCGAGTTTGACGCCCACGATGGTGCGACCGACGGCGGGCGTGAACAGCGCGTACAGCGTGTCCGCGCCGGAACTCGAGAGGCTCGGGAACTGATCGAGCGTCGTGTACTTATCTTGGCGATTGAGCGCGATGGTCACGCGACGATCGCCTGACTTTGTGATGTGCATGTAACCGATCGGGAAATACTTGCGACCGAGATCGTCGATGAGCGTGAGTTTCGCAGTTGGGCCCGCCTTCTCCGCGACCTTGCTGCGATCGTTCCAAAGATCGATCGAACTCGAACCGCCGCGCGACATGTTGAGACGCACCACGCGCGTTGCTGCAGGCGACCAAATGCCCTTGACGACAACGTTCTTGTTCCCGCGGAAGCCGCCTTGTTCGAAGTCGCCCACGCCTTCGAACAGCCAGTTGCCATCCTTCACGCTCATGCCTGTTGGAAGCGAGTTCGTGTCGGCACTTGCGGGCATCAATTGATCGTTGACAGTGAGGTCAATCGGGCTGATTTCCGGCGTGTCTGACGGGATTTCTGGGGCAGATCCAGTCTCCGCGCCCATGACCAATGCGGTCGCTTCGGCTTCCGAAACCTCTTGGCCGACCGCGGGGAATGGCAGGCGAAGTCCCATCGATTGCAGGAAGCGGGGAGGTTCACCGTTTGGGAACGCGTCGGCAGGGAACATCAAGACGATGTCGAGGGTCTGCGTACCCGCAGGGCCAGTCACATAGTGCGAACGATCGTCGAACTTGAAGATGCCCGTGCCGCCGCTTGGGAGCGGCTGCGACCACTCGCTTGGGAATGCGATGCCGCTTCCCGGTCCGCCCGCTGCGCGTGGCTTACCCACGAGACGGAATTGCGACGCAGAGAGCGCGAAGCCAACGCCTGCGGTGGTCGCGCCAGGCTCGAGGTGAACCTTGACGATGTAGCGAGGCTGCCCGCCGACCGACGCGAGCGCCGCTTGATCGATGCGCACGGAGCCAGGCGCAGCGGACACGCGACCGATGCGGCCGTCCTTCAAGTAGGTATCACGGAAGAGACCAAGGGCCATCTTGTCGAGGAACGGCTGCTCAGAAGCAAGCGTCGGAGTCGAGAGCGTTGGCCGCATCGAAGTCGACGAGAGGAACTCGAAGGTCCGCGCGGTGATCGTGTGCGCGGGTACCCAGAGCGGTTGCACGTTGACGTTCGGCTGACCCTTCGACTGCGACGTTCGCGCGACGCCAACGACGCCCAGAATTTCATTCGACGAGTGGATGTGGCCTGCACCGATGATGGCGATACCCACGGTGAGAATGCCAGCGAGTGCGCCAAGTACGCCGCCCAAACCAAGGTTTGCAACGTGCGGGAAGTTCAAGTTGTCTGGTGCGAGCTTGTCCGCGATCGTCCGCAGGATGAAGAGATAGAGCGCGAAGGGGAAGAGAAGCGCGATGCCCCACGCGTAGTGGACGAGCGCCGGCACGCCGAGCAGGATGTAGCCGATCGGTTCCCAACCAGCGAAGGCGAGCGCACCAGCCGCAACAACGCAGATGAGGTGCAGCAGCGCACTCAGGATGCCCTGATTCGCCCACCAGTAGGCGATCAGGCCGATGAATGCGATCACGAGGATATTGAAGATTGCGTCCATCTCAGGTCCTTCAAGAGGCGGCATGCGCCTCATTCAACTTTGGAGCGGTGAGCGCTTGGCTTCCGCGTGGAGTGTGTCGTAGAACTTTGTTCAGAGTTTCGATGCTCGCGGGCTGTCCAGCGCGTTCATTCATGCGCTTCTTCGCGCCTTCATTCGCGCCTTCACTTAGGCACTTGGGGCCTTCTGCGCCGGCGCGCCTGCGGCTTGCTTTGGAGCGAACACGCGTTGCACTTCTTCGAGACTCGTCACGCCATCGCGCACCTTGAGGAGCGCGGCTTCTTGCAATTGAATCATCTTCTGCTCGCGCACCGCCCGCGCGTAGGCCGTGCGGAAGTCGTTCTCACTGAGGAGTCGACGACCCTCATCATCGAGGCTGAGGACTTCAAGAATGCCGGTCTGACCGAAGTACCCGGTTCCTTGGCAAACTGGGCAGTCCTCAACGCGATTCTTCACCTGCACCTTGCCGCTAGGGCGGAACAACTCAATTTGCTTGCCCGCGGGAATGCCGAGTTTCTTCGCTTGCTCCGGTGCTGGAGTGAACGGTGACTTGCAGTTCGGGCAAAGCGTGCGCATGAGCCGCTGATGAATCACGCCGCTCAAGCAGGCGGTTGCGAGTTTCGGATCGCCGACGGCCTGCATCCACGTTGCAATCGCGGTGGCCATGCTGTCTGCGGGCACAAGCACATAGATGAGCGGCGCGTTCATTCCCATGAGCGTGGCAGCCTTCGCGGCACCTGGCTCTGAGATATCGCCGACAAGCACAATGTCAGGGTCGCGGCGGATCATCTTCGTGAGCATCGCACCGAAGTCTTCGACGCCAGGCTCTGGCGCGAAGGCTTTGTGATCAACGCCTTCGACGCGATAGACAAGTTCCTTCTCGAGTGTCTTGATGTTCGCCGTGTACGCGTCGTGACGCGCGATGAGCGAGAATCCAAGGGTGCTGAGGCCTTGGCCAGTCGGCGCACTCACCAGAATGACGCCCTTGCGTTGCTTCGGATCTTCGAAAACGCGCAGTGCATCAAGCTGACTTGGCGCGAGGCCAATCGTCTCAATCGACTTACCGAGTCGCGATTCGCGGTCAAAGTCAACGCGAATCGTTTGCCCGCTTGAGGAGCCGATGGAGGCGACATGGATGCGCACCTTGCCGGTTGTGCCGTCGATTCCACATGCTCCTGATTGGCGACGACGACGATCAGCGATGTCAAGGCCCGCGAGGCGCTTGAGCATGTCGACGGCAGCGTTTCCGATCTCGGGTGCGAGCGGGTCGCGCTTGGTGCGAACACCATCAACGAGCATCGAGACCGCGACGCCTTGCTGCGCGGTTGCGATGTCCACGCGCGATGCGCGAGCGGCGATCGGACCAACAAGGATCTGCTCCAACGCCAAGTAGGTCGCGAGGGCCGCGTCTTCCTTCTGCGGAACTGGCTCCTTGGTGCCATCAGCACGCGTAAAGAGCACGGATGCAGCTTTCTCCGCACTGGACGTCTTGCGCGCAGCCATCGCCTTCGACAGTGCATCGAAACCCAATTTGTACTGTCGCCCTGCGGGGACACGCGGGTTGCGATACTGCATGTAGGCATACATCGTGCCGATGAAGATGCCGATGGCGAGGATCCACCCGATCCAGAAGATCGGGATCAAGAGGATCGCAGCAAGGGCGATGAGCCCTGCACCGAAGTAGCCCCAGTTCCAAGCAGCGACGGGCAGGTTGTAGGTGCGTGCGTCTACCTCGAATCGCGCCACGAAGCGGAAGAATCCAACGAACACGGCGAGCGTGAGGATCGGCTTCACGATGCTCATGAGAATGGCACCCTGAGCGATCAGATTCGGAATGGCGGGAAGGATCGTTTCGTGCATGTCGGTCGTCCGTGCGCGCGTCGCGCTGGTGGTTCAGAATTGCTTCGCGGCGGTTCTCTCTGCAGTGGCCTCGCGTTATTCGCGATACGAAAATCAGCCGATGCCCTTCAGGCGCATCTTGAGCTCTTCTGGCTTTGGTGTTGCTTCAAGCGCAACACGCTGGTGGATGTAGTTCTCTTCAACGAGTCGCACGAGCGACGTCGTGAAGTCCACCATGCCTTCGTCGTGGCTTTGCTTGATGAGATCGAGAATTTCACCTTCGCGACCTTCAAGGATGTACTTCTGAACGCCCGGCGTATTCAGCAGAATTTCGAGCGCCGGAATACGCGCGATGTGCGCGTGCAGCGTCGGAAGAAGCTTCTGGTAGATGATCGCGCGGAGGTTGTACGCAAGAAGTTTGCGGATCTGATCGCGCTCGTTCTCGGGGAAGAGGTCGTAGATACGACCGAAGGTCTGCCATGCAGAGCTTGCGTGGATCGTTCCGAACACCAAGTGGCCGGTTTCTGCGGCGCGAATAGCGGCTTCGAAGGTTTCGTAGTCGCGCATTTCGCCGACGAGAACGACGTCGGGATTTTCACGCACGAGCGCACGAAGCGCATCGTTGAAGTTCGTCGCGTCGATACCAATCTCGCGTTGATTGATCGTCGCCTTCGCGTCGTTGAAGATGTATTCGATCGGGTCTTCGATCGTGATGATGTGCACCTTCTTGCGCTGGTTCACGTAGTCGAGCATCGACGCGATCGAGGTCGACTTGCCGGAACCAGTGACGCCGGAGAAGAGAATCAGACCCTGCGCCGCCATCGAGACGTCGCCGAGAATCGGCGGTAGATAGAGCTCTTCGAACCGCTTGATTTGGCTCGTGATCAAACGCGCCGCGAGCGACGGATTGCCACGCGCCATGAAGAGATTGACGCGGAAGCGGCGTTGTGTGCTTCCGTCGGTGTCGCCTTCCTTCTTGTAGTCGTAGGCGAAGTCGATGGAGCCGTGGCGGGCGAAGTAATCGAGCTGATTCGGATCGAGAATGTCCTTCGCAAGCTGCATCATGAGATCCGGCGTGCACATGTCGGTCTCAAGGTCCTTCAGCACGCCGCGGTGACGGACGCGCGGGCGCAGTCCACTCTTGACGATCAAGTCCGAGCCTTCGACGCGGATGATGGCCTCAAGCCACGAAATCCACGCGCGTTTACCTTCACCGGGAGTGGTTCCGCGGTGGTTGATCGAAAGGGGGACGAGCAGTTCGTTTCGGACGGCACCCATGCGTGGAACTCTCTCTTGCTGGTCGCCTGCGTTCGCAGGAGGTTTGCGAATCCTCATCGGCCGTGCTTTCAGGGCACGGCACACCCGCCGCGGAACCCGCGGGGAGTCGCGTAACGTACTCCAAACCGATCGCTTGCGGAAACTCTGGTGGTTCTCGGGCGGGGGATTGACGGCTCGGCCGCTCGGCGGCAATATCCCCCGATGGAAGCCAAGATCGTTCTCGACGGCATCACGTTCGACGATGTCCTTCTGATTCCCGCCTACAGCGACCTCACGCCGGATCTCGTTGACACATCGACGCGACTCACCGCGAATGTGTCGCTCCGAATTCCGCTCGTGAGTGCGCCGATGGACACGGTGACCGAGAGTGCGCTCGCGATTGCGCTCGCGCAGGAAGGCGGCATCGGCTTCATCCACAAGAATCTGCCGCCGGAAGTGCAAGCACGCGAAGTGGCGAAGGTGAAGCGCAGCGAACACGGCGTCGTTGTCGATCCGGTGACGTTGAGTCCCGAAGACACCGTCGGTCGCGCGGCGAAGTTGATGGCGGAGCACGGCGTTTCGGGCTTCCCTGTGACGTCGGATGGCACGAGTCGCGGCGAAGTCGTCGGCATTCTGACGCGCCGCGACATGAAGTTCCTCAACGGGCGAAGTGAGGCAAAAGTCGGCGAGGTCATGACGAAATCAAATCTCGTCACGGCGCCAGTTGAAACGAAGCCCGCGGACGCCGAGCGCATGATGAGCCAAGCGCGCGTGGAGAAATTGCTCCTTGTCGACGGACAACGTCGTCTCAAGGGCCTCATCACGATGCGCGACCTTGAGAATGTTCGTACGCACCCAAATGCATGTCGCGATGCGCGCGGACGTTTGCGCGTTGGAGCGGCGGTCGGTGTGCGTCAATTCGAACGCGCGGAGAAGCTGGTCGAAGCCGAAGTCGACGTGATTGTGGTCGATACGGCACACGGTCACTCGAAGAACGTGCTCGACACGATTTCGGAAATCAAGAAGCGCTTCAAGATTGAAGTTGTTGGTGGCAATGTTGGAACTGCAGACGGCGCGAAAGCGCTCATCGATGCGGGCGCCGACGCGGTCAAGGTCGGCATTGGGCCAGGCTCGATTTGTACGACGCGCGTTGTGACGGGTGTTGGTGTTCCACAGATCACCGCCGTCATGGAAGCCGTGCGCGCCGCAGAAAAGCAGGGGATTCCCGTGATCGCAGACGGTGGTGTGCGTCAATCGGGCGACATTGCAAAGGCACTCGCTGCGGGTGCTTCTGCGGTGATGCTCGGCTCGTTGCTTGCAGGCCTTGATGAAAGTCCGGGCGAGGTCGTTCTCCATCGCGGACGTCGCTTCAAGAGTTACCGCGGTATGGGGAGTGAAGGCGCGATGGCTGCGGGCTCGGGTGACCGATACGGCCAAGCATCGATTAAGGACACGCGCAAGTTTGTCCCTGAAGGCGTCGAAGGCATGGTGCCCTATCGCGGTGCGCTTCCCGATTTCATCTATCAGATGGTCGGTGGCGTGCGAAGCTCCATGGGCTATTGCGGATGTCGAACGCTCGAAGATTTCCGCAAGAACGCGCGGTTCACGCGCGTCTCAGGCGCGACCGTCATCGAGAATCACCCGCACGACATCCTCATCACGAAGGAAGCGCCGAACTACACCGCGACGGTTCGTGCGGAGTGACGTGTGCGGAGTGATGTGCGCGGAGTGACGTTTTCACAGTGACGCGCGCTGCGTGCATCGTTTCGCGCGGCGTGGATCGTTTCGCGCGGCGTGCATCGTTTCGCGCGGCGTGCATCACGCGAGAATCGGCGAAATCACATGTCCATGGACGTCGGTGAGACGGCGGTCTGCGCCGTTGTGTCGCCACGTGAGTTTGGTGTGATCGATGCCGAGGAGATGGAGCATCGTCGCGTGAATGTCATAGACGGTGGTCGGGTTTTTCCGATCAAGCGGCTTGTATCCCCATTGATCGCTTTCGCCGTACGTCACGCCGCCTTTGACGCCCGCTCCACACATCCAGTTGGTGTAGACGAACGGATTGTGATCGCGCCCCTTGCCACCTTGTGAACTCGGCATGCGGCCGAACTCCGTGGTCCAAATGACCAGCGTGTCTTCGAGCATGCCGCGCTGCTTCAAGTCTGCGATCAACGCAGCAGCGCCACGAGCCATCCCGCGCGACAGTGGTCCGTGGTCGCGGCGAATGTCTTCGTGTGAATCCCAATTCCGCCGTGGATGCGAGTTGTCGTTTCCGCTCCAAACCTGCACGAAACGCACTCCGCGTTCGAGAAGACGTCGCGCGGTGAGGCACTTCTCCGCGAAAACGTACGACTCCTCCGCGTCGTTGATGTCGTTGTCCCACGTCGATGGATTTCGATCGAGGCCATAGAGCCGAAGCACATGCTCTGGTTCAGCCTTGAGATCAACGGCCTCCGGCGCCGAGAGTTGCATGCGTGCCGCGAGTTCGTAGCTCTTGATACGCGCGTCGAGGCGCGCATCATCAGGGCGCGCTTCAGCGTGAAGGCCATTCATGCGCGCGAGCAGTTCATGGGTGTCGCGTTCGCTCGCATCGCGCACAAATCGCCCGATTTCGTGCGGATGAAGGTCTGCCATCGGGCTCGGTTTGCCGGGATAGATCACCGTTCCGCTGTGTTCGTTTGGAAGAAATGCGCTGTCCCAATTCTTGACTCCGTTGGAAGGCATGCCGCGGTGATCGGGCATGACGACGAAGGTCGGAAGATTCTCGTTCATCGAACCAAGCCCGTAACTCACCCAGCAGCCGGCGCCAGGAAATCCAGGCAGTTGAAAGCCCGTCGAAGCGAGCATCGTTGCGGTCGAGTGCACGCCAGAACGGCTCGTCACGTTGTGGATGAACGCGATGTCATCGACGTGCGCGCCGAGTTCCGCAACAGTCTCT
>JBJOHQ010000117.1:0-5381 GCA_046047595.1 Planctomycetota bacterium
GAACACCATGAAACTGCACAACGCTATGTGGCCCGGACTCGTCGGCAAAGAGCCAGGCACCGACCATCCGCCGATCTCGCTCGACCGCATGCTCGAACTGACGGCGAAGGCGTCGGTCGACGGGCAGAAGTTCGATGGCGTCGACCTCTTCCTCTTTCATCCGCACACTGATCCCGATGCGAGCGAGTCAGACATCCGCAAGATGGCCGACAAGATCGCTGCGAAGAATCTCGCGGTCGGCTCGCTCGTTGCGCCGGTGTGGCCGGGCACCGTCGGCGACAGCGCGATGGGCACGATCGAGCAACGCGCGAAGTTCATCGACGCCGTGCGCAAAGCGTGTCGCATCGCGCGCATCTTGAATGAGCACGGTGTTCGCAAGTACGGCGTGATTCGTATCGATAGCGCGACTGGCACGAAAGCTGCCGCGAAGGACGAGAAGCAAGCGATCAAGCAGATCGCAGCGACCTTCCGCGAAGCAGGCATGGTGGCGGCGGGTCACGGCGAGCGCCTCGCTGCAGAGGGCGAAGTTTGCTGGGCTGGCATGCATTCGTGGAAGGCAATGGTGTCGCTCCTCGAAGCGGTCGATATGCCAGGAACCGTTGGTTTCCAAGCCGATCTCGCGCACACGTACCTCTACATGCTCGGCGTGAACGCGCCGAAGTGCGCGATCCTCAAGCCCGCAGGCAAGTCGAAGAAGTCCTCGCAGAAGGATTTCGACAAAGATTTCAACAGGGCCTACACCAAACTCACCGACGCGCTGCGTCCGTGGACGATTGATTTCCATGTTGCGCAGAACGATGGCACCGTGCACGGAACAGGCTCGCACGACAAGACGGGCCGCCATTGCCCCGCCGATGATCCGAATGGAAAGCTCGACATTCCCGCGTGTTCGAAGCGTTGGCTCGAAGGCGCTGCGTCGCGCGGCATCCGTCACATTTGCTGGGACGGCTGCATGTTCCCGAACGCGCTGCTCGAAAAGCAGGAGACGTGGAACACTGTGTTGCACGCGATGATTTCAGTGCGAAACGCGTTGGCGTGACGTGTGTGTGCGGACGTGCGCGCACGCGCGACGAAAGTCGCTCAAACCACGAAACTTCCACGCGTTGTGTGAGAGCGAACGAAACTTCGGAGTTGAGACGAAAGAGTTGGGAAGAAAGAGCTGAGGCACAGTATGGCAAAGAAGAAATCACCAGCGCAGTCACCGATCGCGATCTCGACGACGGAACCCGCACCCGCGCCCGCGCGCGAACTCCGCATCGGCCTCGTCGGCTACGGCTTCATGGGCCGCGCGCACGCAAACGCGATTCGCCAAGTGCCGCACTTCTTCAAGACCTCGCGCAAGCCCGTGTTGCAAGCGGTGTGCGGCCGCGACGAAGCGAAGGTGCGTGAGTTTGCCGCCGCGTGGGATGCGCGGTCGATCGAGACGGATTGGAAGAAGCTCGTCGCGCGCGACGACATCGACGCCGTCGACATCTGCACGCCGAACGACTCGCACATGGAGATCGCGCTCGCGTGCATCAAGCACGGCAAGATGATTCTTTGCGAGAAGCCGCTCGCACTCGATGGAAAGCAAGGCGAAGCGATGGTGAAGGCCGTCGAGAAGGCGAAGTTGCCGAATCTCGTTTGGTACAACTATCGCTTCCTCCCAGCGGTGACGCTCGCGAAGAACATCGTTGCGGCGGGCGAACTCGGGCAAATCTTCCACTATCGCGCGAACTTCCTGCAGGACTGGACGATCTCGGCGGATCTCCCGCAAGGCGGCACGGGCCTCTGGCGACTCGACGCGAAGGTCGCGGGTTCGGGCGTGACGGGCGACCTCCTCGCCCACTGCATCGACACGGCTCGTTGGATCAACGGCGACATCGTTGCGGTGAGTGCGATGACGGAGACCTTCATCAAAGAGCGCGTCCACACGGCGACGGGGAAGAAGCAACCCGTCAAGATCGACGACGCCTGCGCGTTCCTCGCGCGCTTCGAGAACGGCTCGATGGCCGTCTTCGAGTCGACGCGGTACGCGCGCGGCCACAAGGCGCTCTACACGTTTGAAATCAATGGCGAGAAGAAGAGCCTCGCGTGGGATCTCCACGACCTCAACCGTCTTTCGTACTTCGATCACGCGGTGCCGGGCGACCGTCGCGGCTGGTCGAGCATCCACTGCACCGACGGCGATCATCCGTACGCCGGCAAGTGGTGGGTGCCGGGCCTTTGCCTCGGCTACGAGCATTCGTTCGCGCACGGGCTGTACGAGTTCCTCACGAGCCTCGATGCACCGAAGGCGGAGAAGCGCTTCCCCGACTTCCGCCATGCGCTCGGCACGCAGTACGTTTGCGATGCCGTGCTCGAGGCCGCGCGCACGCAGAAGACCGTGAAGGTCAAGCGCGCCTAGCCCTCGCGCGCGGCGCGTTCAGCCCTCGCGCGCGGCGCGTTCAGACCTCGAGCGCAGCGGGTCCAGTTGCGAGACTCCGCGATACAGCCTCAGCGATCTTGATGCCGTCGATCGACGCCGACAAGATGCCGCCCGCATAGCCCGCGCCCTCGCCCGTCGGGTAGAGGCCAATCGTGTTGAGGCTTTGCATGTCGCCCGAGGTGGGGTCGCTGTCCTTCGCGTCGTCACGCGTGATGCGGATCGGCGACGAGGTGCGCGTCTCGACGCCGGTGAGTACCGCGTCGGCGAGGTCGTAACCCTTGATCTCACGAGCGAACGCGGGGATCGCCTCGCGAATCGCGGTGATCGCGTAGTCCGGCAGTGCCGTCGCGAGGTCGGTCAGATGCACGCCCGGCGTGTACGACGGCAGCACGCTGCCGAATGCCGTTGATGCGCGTCCCTTGAGGAAGTCGCCGACGAGTTGGCCCGGCGCCTCGTACGTCCGTCCGCCGAGTTCATAGGCGCGCGACTCCCAGAAGCGTTGGAATTCGATGCCTGCGAGCGGACCGCCTGGGTAGTCGGCCTCGGGCGTGATGCCCACCACGATGCCCGCGTTTGCGTTGCGCTCCGCGCGCGAGTACTGGCTCATTCCGTTGGTGACGACGCGGCCTTCTTCGCTTGTCGCGGCCACAACCGTGCCGCCCGGGCACATGCAGAAGCTGTACACCGAGCGGCCATTCTTCGCGTGGTGCACGAGGCGGTAGTCGGCTGCGCCGAGCAAAGGGCTGTCGGCCTTCTCGCCGTAGCGGCATTGGTTGATGAGCGATTGCGGATGCTCGATGCGGAAGCCGATCGAGAACGGCTTCGCTTCGATGTGCACGCCGTGGCGGAAGAGCATCGCGAAGGTGTCGCGTGCGCTGTGGCCAACGGCGAGCACGAGATGGTCGGTTGCGATGCGCTCGCCGCTGGCGAGCACGACACCGCGCACGCGCATGGTGCGGCCGCCGCGCGTCGCGCCGTGCGCCGGACCTTCGGCGGGCGTCGCGAGATGCTCGAATTCGATGTCGTCGACGCGTGTACCGAAGCGGATCTCGCCGCCGAGTGCGAGGATCTTCGCGCGCATCCGCTCGACCATGCTCACGAGGCGGAAGGTGCCGATGTGCGGCCGACTCGCGTAGAGGATCTCCTCAGGTGCACCTGCCTCCACAAACTCGCGCAGGACCTTGCGCCCGAGGTGACGCGGATCTTTCACTTGGCTGTACAGCTTGCCATCGGAAAATGTTCCCGCGCCGCCCTCGCCGAATTGCGTATTCGACTCGGTGTCGAGTACGCCTTGGCGCCACATGCGGAACGTGTCCTTGGTCCGCTCGCGCACGATCTTGCCGCGCTCAAGGATGAGCGGACGGAAGCCCGCTTGTGCGAGGATCAGCCCCGCGAAGAGACCCGACGGGCCCATACCGATGACGATCGGCCGCCGACTCCGCGCGGGGGCGCCTGCGGCCTCGGTCGCCGCGAAGCGATACTCCATGTCGGGCGTTGGCCGAACGTGTGGATCGGTCTTCAAACGGCGAAGGACTTTGTCTTCGTGCCGCAACTCTGCGTCGATGGTGTACACAAACAGGATCGACGACTTTTTGCGCGCGTCGACCGCGCGTTTGTAAATGTCGAACCGGACGAGGTCCTGATCGGAGACGCCGAGCCGCGCGATGATCGCAGGGCGCAGCGCATCTGCGGGATGCTCAAGTGGGAGTCGGAGTTCGGTGAGGCGCAGCATGATGGTTTCCGTCGGCTCACGCGCCGTTGAGCGATGCCAAATCGAACTCGAAGCGGTCGTTGACGTCGCGCTTGAGCATCGGCTCATACGCCGCGATCTGCTGCCGGCTCGGCGAAACACCAACGAGGCACATGGTGCCATCGTGCTTGATGAGCGATATCAGAAGATCGAGCGAGTGGGCGGCGTAAGCCTGGGCGATCATTCAGGGAATCCAGAGCGGGTGCATGAGAGCGAAACAGGGATCGTACCCGTCCCGCCTCTCGGCGCGTTACCGCGTGTGGAGTCGAGGTTGGTGCCAGGTCGATGCCAGGTTCGTGCGAGGTTGGTGCCAGGTTGGTGCCAGGCACCGCCTGCAAGCAGCGCGGGAATTCTCCCCGTCCACACGTCGCGCGTTCCTCGTTATCTTTCCGCGCTCATTCTCGCATGTGCGAGAAGCCTCGTCATTTCCGGAGTCACCATGCAGAAGATCGCTCGCAGCATCGTTTCAATCTCGCTCCTCACCAGCTCCATCGTCGGCACGCTCGCGCTCTCCGCGTGCAGCACCACGCCAGAAACCGAGACCGATCGCGCAGCGCTTGGCAACAAGACGAAGGCGTTCGTTGAAAACGCGCGCTCGATGGATCCATCGCTCTCGAAGTTCTTTGATTCGTGCGTTGGCTACGCCGCGATCCCATCGATCGCGAAGGGCGGCTTCATCGTCGGTGGCGCGTACGGCAAGGGCGAAGTGTTTGACAAGGGTGGCGTGCGCGTCGGCTACTGCGACGTGAGCCAAGGTTCGATCGGCGCCCAAATCGGCGCGCAGACCTTCGGCGAAATCATCTTCTTCGAGACGAAGGAAGCGTTCACCGCGTTCAAGGGCGGCAAGTTCGCGCTCGCCGCACAAGCTTCGGCCGTTGCGCTGCAAGCGGGCGCTGGCGCCGCTGCGAAGTATCAGGGTGGCGTTGCAATCTTCGTGCTGAACCCAGAAGGTCTCATGCTCGAAGCATCGGTCGGCGGTCAGCAGTTCGGCTACCAGTCGACGGCCGACGTCGAGTGATCGACGCGCGGTACACAAGACATCACACACGACATCACACAAGACATCACCCGCAGCACCCTGCAGTGAAACATGTCTGACAGCAAACACACGGGGCGCGCCTCATCGGCGCGCCCCGTGTTCATTTCAAACTTGGTTGTGGGTTCGATCGTCTCGCCTCAGCGGCGACGACGGCCAGTGAGACCCGCGAGGCCGAGCAGCGCGAT
>JBJOHQ010000118.1:0-4269 GCA_046047595.1 Planctomycetota bacterium
GAAACCCACGTCCAGGAAGCCCAGCCCCGTCAAACCCACGCCCCTCTGCGACCAGTGGCTCACCGCTCCCTTCCGCTGAAACAGAACCGATGACTGCCCCCACAAACGCCGCAACCTCCGGCCCACTCAACCCGTCGCCATCCGAGGACGGAAAGAACCCGCTTCTCGGCACGCCCCGCGTCATCCTCCGCGAAACCTTCGAGTTCGCGGCGTCACACCGCTTGCATCTCTCAAACCGGAGCGACAGCGAAAACCGCACACTCTTTGGGAAGTGCAACAACCCAAACGGGCATGGGCACAATTACCGGATTGCCGTTTCGGTCGAGGTCCCAGCGGAGACATCCGCCGATGCTCGACTTGGATTTGCGGCGATCGAGCGAATTGTTGAAAGCGAGATCATGGCTCGGTTCGATCACAAGCATCTCAATCTCGACTGTCCAGAGTTCGGTCAGACAAATCCGTCCGTCGAGAACATCGCGCGTATCTCTTACGAAGTGCTCGCGGGACCGTTCGGGGCCGCGGGAGGCAGATTGCGCGACGTCGAGGTTTGGGAGACTGAGAAAACAAGTTGCCGATACCCCGCGTAAACGCAGCCTGCCCCCACAAACACCCTTCGATTCGCCCGCGCTACGCGCACGACCGATCCGACGAAGAGACTCGAACTGAAAGACTCGAACTGAGTCGCCAATCTGAGTCACCCAACTGAGCCACTGGATATGAACGCACCTCGTCACACGCCGCTCATCGCTCTCGCTCTCACGCTCACTGGTGGCGCATTCGCGCAGACGATTCGTCCGGTCGCTCCGCCGACTTCCCTCAGTCCCACGTCGGCCCCGCCGCAAGCCGCTCCATCAACGCCGCTTCCACCGCCGCTCTCGGTGGCTGAACAGCGCTTTCGTGACCTCTCAACCCGCGTCCGAGCGCAGAAAGCGATCGACGAAACACTTCGCGCGGAGCTTCGCTCGCTCTGCGAAGTACTTGAGGCTGACCTCGCTGCGCCGACCACGGCGCGCGACGTCGCCCTGCGGCTTCTCGCAGCGCGCGCCCAGTGCGCGATCTGGCTCGAAGACAACGCGGCGATTGATGCAGCCTTCAGCCGTTTGAGCGCGATGAATCCGTCGTCCGAGGCAACCACCATCGCGTGGGCGCGCGAACTCAATGCGATGGCGCAATTCGAGCGCGCCGCGCAGTTGATTCAATCGCGCGAGTTCAACACGCGCATGATCGACGCGAAAATCGCCTGGGGCGAGGCACTCACCGGACTCCACCGATTCGACGAGGCGCAAGCAGCACTGAATACCGCGCCAGGCGGCCGATCCCCAGCGCAGCAGAAAGCGATCAGCGACGGAACCTATCGAACACAGACACTCCGTGGCATGTTCGAGAAGGAACTGATCGCGATGGATCGCGATCAAACGCGCGGCGACCTTCCGTTGGTGCAACTCATGACTTCGCAGGGCCCAATCGAGATCGAGCTCTTCGAAGAGCAGGCACCGAACTCCGTGGGCAACTTCATCGAGCACGTGGAAGCTGGTCATTACGACGGAACGACCTTCCACCGCATTCTTCGTGGTCTTGGCGTGCAGGGCGGCGATCCCGCCACTGCCGAAGGTGCGGCGGGCGGCAAGTCGACCGGGGGCTGGACGATTCCCGATGAATGTGATCGTGAAGATCGGCGCGCGCCACTCGCAGGCCGACTCATCATGGCAAAACAAGCGCCAGCGACGGGAGCACGCGAGGTGCCTGCACCGCACTCCGCGGGATCACAGTTTGTGATGCTCGTCACGCCGATGGAAGAGCTCGACAGGAAGTACACCGTCTTCGGTCGAGTGACGGATGGCTTTGATATCGTTCGCGCACTGACCGCTGAGGACACCATCGCATCAGCGCGTGTCGTGCGGAAGCGCGAGCACGAGTACAAGGGCGTTCGATTCTCGGAGGCAACCTCGGGGAACTTCGTCATGCCGCGAACGGTCGGCGAAGGCGGAAATCGCGCCACTCCAGCCGCGACCGAGGTCAAGTTGAACGCACCTGGCGCCGTCAATCTCGGTTCCACGCCGGATGCAAAGCCAACACCCCCGTCGACATTGCAGCCGGTGCAACCAGCGAAGCCGCCCGCGAAGACACCTTCGAACCCGGCAGCACCGACGCAAACGCCGCGCTGAGCGGCGTCACGCGTGACCTACGGATGTCACGCGTCGCGAACTGAAATCACGCGTCGCGAACTGAAGTCACGCGTCGCGAACGGGGATCACGCGTCGCGAACTGGGATCACGCGTCGCGCGACTTGTCGAGGACCGCATTGGTCTCGGCGCAGTAGCGATAGGTGCAACCCTCTTCTTCCTCGCGCGTCGGCTTGTGGCTGCCGTCGCAGAACGGGAACTTCTTCGAGAGTCCGCATGCGCAGACGAAGATGGGTTTCTCTGAGGGTTCGACCTTCACAGGTCCAGTGGCGCTGAGTTTGACGATGCGTGCCATATCAGGGTTCCTTTCGCAGGCGCGACGAGTGCGATCGCTCTGCTGTGCGTGACTTTCGCGCGGGCTCAGAACTCGAGATCTGCTTCGCCGAACAGGCGGAAGCCCTTTCGGCGGAGGATCTGACCCGCAAGCGTGTTGTCGTCGGTCGAGAGAACGACCGTCGCGATTCCCTCGGCGCGCGGCATGGTGGGATAGAGGAAGTGAATGTTGAGCTCCGCCGCGAGGAGGAACTTGCAGAGGTGATGCAGTTCGTGATCCTTCGAGAGTTCAGCGATGAGCACATCGGTTTCACAGAGCGCGAATTCGTGCTTCTCGAGAATCTCACGCGCGGTCGCAGGGCGATCGACGATGAGTCGAATGACCGCGTAGTCGGAACTATCTTGAATCGAGATCGCGCGGGCGGCGACGTGACCCTCCTCGTCGAGGCTCGCGAGAAGTTCAAGTAACTTGCCGACGCGGTTGTCGAGGAAGATGCTGAAGTGGCGCACCATTGGAGGCGCGTAACCGATCTCTGTCTCGGGAGGAAGCATGCTCATAGGGCGGGGATGCTATCCGAACGCCGTTCGCACGCGGGTGGGAATTCTCTCGGGTGTTCGCACGGGGCGCTCGTTTGGAATCAACCGCGGCCGCCGGGTACGACGCACGCGGCGTGCTCGACACAGATGTCTGAGGTGCGTGCATCTGCGGCGCGCGCGTCTGAGGCGCACCCGCGGGTACGCTCCCCGCCATGCTGTCCACTCTGAGTTCTTCGTCGCCGCGCGCGCAGGCTTCGACCACCCTCATGTCACGCACCACGTCACGCACCACGACGCGCACCACGATGCGTTTCGGCGCAACGCTCGCTCACCTTCGATCCTCTGCGTTTTCGATCGCGCTCCTTGGCGTCGTTCCGATTGGTTTCGCGGAAGAGCATGTCTTTGCAGCGACACACACAAATACCGCGCAGGATGCGGCGAGGATCGTCGCCAACGCCGATGTCAACGCCAACGCCGACGCCGACTCCACCGCGCGCTTCGAGGCGCTTGTGGCCGAGTACGACGGTTGGCGGCGAACGGTCTACCCCGAATGGGCACTTCGAAAGGGTTACGAGGAGCGCGCGGGCGAACTCACCGATGTCTCGATCGCGGGCATTCACAAGCGCCAAGCGCAGATCGCCCTCTTCCTTGAGGAATTGCGCGCTATTCCACGCGAGAAGTTGTCCGCGCGCGATCGACTCGATGCAGATCTTCTCGAGCGCGAACTCCGACTTTCGATCAACGGTCATCGATTCGGCGGCTGGATGATTCCAATCGACGGCCGCTGGGGAATTCACACCGAGGTCGTGCAGATGGGCGACCTCGCGACATTCGCCGACCTCGACGACTACGAGGCGTACGCGAAGCGCTTGTCGGGTGTACCGGGCACGATTGTCGACACGATCAGTGTCATGCGTCGCGGCCTCGAAGAAGGTGTGGTGCCACCGAGTGTGACCGTCGTGCAAGTGCCAGCGCAGATCCGCGCGGCGCGCGTGAGTTTGCCCGATCAACTGCGCAAGCCGTTCACGGCGATGCCGAAATCGATCAGCGACGCGGACCGCGCGCGGCTTCGCGCTGAGGTTGATCGATGGATCGACCAAATTGATTCTGCGCTGACGGAGTTCGAGTTGTTCCTCAGCAGTGAGTATCTGCCGAAGTGCCGCGCGACGATTGGTGCGAGCGATATGAAAGACGGCGCGGCGTGGTACGCGCATCAACTTGAAGTGCATACGACGACCTCGATGTCGCCGGAAGAGATTCATAAGACCGGCCTCGC